>PYJA01000010.1 GCA_003635185.1 Candidatus Poribacteria bacterium
AGGGAGGTAGTGATCTCCCTATCTTCTTCTATCATACTAATTATACAATTTCTTGAACAAAATGTCAAATTAAAAATAGGGGCTAAACATAGTCCCAGACTACATTTACACCCCTCATCTACTTATTGCCTAAATTGATGTACAATACGCCATTTATCTGCTGCACATCTGCTCGGGTAACTTGCAGCTCCTTAGACTGTTTTAACACTATTTCAGTGACACTTGTCTTTTTAAGGCCGATTTGTGTGCCTGGGCATTTAAAACCTTTCTTAATTTGCACCTGAAAATACTGTCCTTCAAGCAAACGCGATACATTTTCAATTTTTATAATGATCGTCTTTGTAATCGCGTTCTGTTTTTGGAAAGTATAAGGTATTTCAGTACCATTCTCCGTTTTAATCGTAAGGTACTTCACTAAACCAGCAATACTAACAGGATAGTTAAAGGTTACAGTACCAACCGCTTTCGCTTTTTTCAGATCTTTATCGTATTGGAAACCAATTTCTGCATGCTCTACCTTAAATGGTGCTGTAGAATGAATAAACTTTCGTTGTCCTGAAAGAACAAAATCCGAAGAAGGATTTAGTTTTGTAGAAAGTTCAAAGGTATAATCAATAGATGGTGCCAAAGCACTGTCTAAGAAAAAACCGATTTGATTCCGTGCCATCCATCTTGCTTTTCCTTCAACTGCTGGTGTAACCTGAATGGCATTTTTCGGTAACTCCGTGAAAAGCAGGTTATCATCAACAATGGACTGAGAGAGCGTTATCAGAAAGTCAGCCACGCCACCATTCTGATCTCGCGGAGAGAACGACTGTACAGTGATTTCAGATTCTTTTATCTCTTCGGCATTCACTACCGGCATTGAAAAGTAAAATGCAGTGAACACAATAATTCCGATTATGAGTTTTGGGGAAATGTTGAATTTCATGAGGATGCCTCCATGTTAGTGTTAAGAATCAGACTTAACTTAATTCTATTGATGTGATTGTGTTGTGTTGAGAGACTTTGCTATCAAGTTTATGCAATTCTTGTGCCAAAGTTAAAAATCATACACAACTACAAAGCACTATAATGAATCGCATGATTTAAGAAATTGATTGCTTCTGCACAAATTTGTGCAGTCATCTCACTATTTGCCCCTTTTTGTGCAATTCAGACCTTGATATACCGCACTTATCCGTATATTCAGCGTATCTGACATTGGCATAAAAATTGCTAATAGATAGGTAGTGATAAGCCTATATGCTAACAGCAAAGAAAACACTTCAGGTAAGTCACCCAACGAACATCGCTGTTAGTGAGAACTATGTATGTGTATTAGCTGCAACAGAAGATTTATTAACAGGACTTACGCATTCCCCCTTGATAAGGGGGGCAGGGGGTTAAATAGTCCAGTATTCAGTGTTTTTAGTCTTTTTAACCCCCTAAATCCCCCTTATCAGTGGGACTTTAAGAGAAACTGCGTAAGTCCTGATTAAAATGAATCCTTGTATTTGGTTTACGTATTGATGCCCTCAAAAATTAAGGAAAACACCTGTGAAAATACCCACAATATCCATCACATCCCATAACATCACACGCCTCATAATTGGTGGTAATCCGTATAGTGGTATCTCACATCAATCTGCTGCTGCATCAAAAGCGATGGAGGACTACTATACGACGAACCAAATTATGGCGGACCTCACGCAAGCAGAACAGAACGGTATCAACACAGTGCTTGCTCGCGCAGATAAACACATCATGCGCACACTCAACGAATATTGGAACGCAGGCGGCACAATTCAGTGGATTGCGCAAACACCGAAGTCAACAGAATATAGTGACCTTAACGAATACCTCAAGATAATTGCACGCTACAAACCGATTGCCATCTACCACCATGGTGGCACAACGGATCAGTTATATGTGGAAGGCAAACTCAACTCGCTGTGTGATAGCCTCAAACGTGTGCGTGACCTCGGATGCGCTGTCGGTATCGGCACACACGACCCGCAAATCCTCAAGTACTGCTACACAGAAGGATATGATGTTGACTTTTATGTCTGCGCGTTGTATAATCATACACGACATAGAGAATTGTATCTGCCAGATGACCGCGATGCCGCCGTTGCTGCCATTCAAGCAGTGCCGATGCCGATAATTGCGATAAAGGTATTAGCGGCAGGTAGAAACGAACCGCGAGCAGCATTTCAATTTGCACTTGAAAATATCAAACCGATTGATGCCATGGCAGTTGGCATGTCCACCCAATTTCAACCCGATCAGATTTGCCAAAACGCTCTGACTGTCGCTAAACTTATCAGGGAATTGGATAATGAACCGAATTGTAGAACCAGAAGTGATGGACACAGCGGAAGCCGCCGCGGCTTACGATGCGATGGAGCATGGGGAGGTTGATGAGGCTTTTGTTAATCGTGTGATTGAACTCGGTGCGAACGATGGACATTTTCTTGATGTCGGCACAGGTCCCGCCCAAATCCCGATCCTTCTTGCACAACGGTGTCCCAATATCCACATCACCGCCATTGACCTCTCCGAAGAGATGCTGAAGATTGCAAAACAATACGTCAAAGACAACGATCTCACTGACCGTATAACGCTTGAACTCGTTGACGCTAAAACCTTACCCTATCCTGACAACACCTTTGATGGACTTATCTCCAACAGCATTGTGCATCATATCCACGATTCGTTGCGCGCCCTTAAAGAGATGGGCAGAGTTGTGAAACCTGAAGGCGTGGTTTTAATCCGCGACCTCATCCGTCCTGAAACGCCAGCCGATGCACAGGCATTTGTTGACCGTTATGCTGCAGAAGATACTCCCTATCAACAAAAACTCTATTACGATTCCTTCCTTGCTGCCTTCACAATTGCCGAAGTCAATCAGATGCTGACGGAGATGGACATGCCGGGTGCGGTTGTCGTCCAAAGCACTGATCGGCATTGGTCTATTGAGCGGAGTGTTTAACTTTTCCGCAAATTTGTGCTAACCTCGCAAAACCTTAATGATCTTGGTTCCAATATACATTTATGGTATCCTTATACGTGGATTATGAACGAATGCAATTGTGTTGAACGTAACAACATGTGATTTTAAAGGATAGGTGTTAAGTGAAAAAGATTTATATTTCCCTCATAACTATATTTTTGACTCATGCACTATTTGTCCCGAACGCGCTTGCCCAAAATTACACTAAATGGGGTCTACCAGAAGGTGCTAAAGTCCGTCTTGGCAAAGGTCTGATATCTGGAGGAATTGCTTTCTCACCGGATGGCAACAGACTCGCCATAGCAAGTTCCATCGGCATCTGGATTTATGATGCACACTCAGGCAAAGAGCTTAAGTTACTCACTGGACACACGTCTCGAGTCAGAAGCGTGTGCTTTTCGCCAAATGGACATACCATCGCAAGCGGTGGAGGCAGAACAGTGCGGTTGTGGAATATTACAACTGGAGAGCAGCTGAATACACTCAGGGGACATACCTCTATTGTCAAGAGTGTATGCTTTTCGCCAGATGGACAGATCCTCGTAAGTGGGGGAGGCAGAACAGTACGGTTATGGGATATCACAACAGGACAATCCATCAGAACTCTTTCTGATGATAGGAGTTTCATCCAAAGCGTATGCTTTTCGCCAAATGGACATACCATCGCAAGCGGAAGTGATAACACAGTCCATTTGTGGGATGCAATAACTGGACAACCCCTGAAAACTCTCACGGGACATACTTCTATTATCAAAAACGTGTGTTTTTCCCCTGATAGTAACACCCTCGCAAGTGGGAGTTATGACAAAACAGTGCGGTTGTGGGATATCGCTACTGGAAAACCTATCAAAACCCTTACAGGACATGCTTCTGTTGTCCGTAGTGTTTGCTTTTCACCAGACGGTAGTATCCTCGCAAGTGGGGGATACAAAACAGTGCGTTTGTGGGATGTCACTACTGGAAAACAACTGAAAACCCTCACAGGACATACGAATGATGTCAATAGTATATATTTTTTACCGGATATTCGAACCCTTGCAAGTGGAAGTAGGGACAATACAGTGCGATTGTGGGATGTCGCTACCGGAAAATTCATCAAGACTTTGGCGAAACATAGTGCTTCAGTCAATAGTATTTCCATTTCGATGGATGCACATACTATCGCAAGTGGAAGTGATGATAACATAGTGCGTTTGTGGGATGTCACTACTGGAGAACTGCTGAAAACCCTTACAGGGCACACAGATAACGTTAATAGCGTTTCCATTTCGTTGGATGGGCGCACCCTCGCAAGTGGGAGTAGGGACAATACTGTCCGGTTGTGGGATGTCGCTACTGGAAAGCAACTGAAAACTCTCACGGAGCATAGTAGATCAGTCAATAGTGTTTCCATGTCACCGGATGGGCGCACCCTCGCAAGTGATAGCAACGATGGCACAATGCGATTATGGAATGTCGCTACTGGTCAATCCTTCCAAACTCTGACGGATTCAGCATTAAGCATTTGCTTGTCGCCTGATGGGCGCACCCTTGCTAGTGGTGGAGTTAGAGAAGTGCGTTTATGGGATGTCGCAACAGGACAACAACTCAAAACTCTCACAGGGCATACGAGTCCTGTTAGTAGTGTGTGCTTTTCACCGGATGGACACATTCTTGCAAGTGGAAGCGAGGGACCGGAGGGAATGGAAGGAAACGTGCTTTTGTGGGATACGGAAACAGGACAACCTCTTGAGACCGTCATGGGGCATCTTAGTTTTGTCACAAGCCTGTGCTTTTCACCGGATGGATGCATCCTCGCAAGTGGAAGTGGGTACCCAATAGTGCGTTTATGGGATGTCGCAACAGGACAGCAGCTCAAATCCTTCACAGGACATGTGTGGACTGTTCATAGTGTATGCTTTTCACCGGACGAGCGCACCCTCGCAAGCGGGAGCAGAGATGGCACTATTCTCTTATGGAACGTGGGTGCGGTTACCTCACAGGAATTAAGCAGGTAACAGCACAACCAATTCTTACCCCATAAAATCCGTAATAGATCGACAAAATACCCTTAGCTGCTTGGATAGCAGAGGTGTTCCGCGCTAAACGACGATGATGAAGTTCTTGGCATTACAGTATCAACCATAACAGCAGTGTAGAATCTCAACTTTTCGATACCTTCAAACTACCATAAAAATTGCTCGCCAAAGTAAGAACTGAAAAAAGAATCTGTTGCAACCAAATCAACTATCGTCCAATTTTCAGAGTACTCTGAAATTACACCTACCCTCGACCTTCCATAAACCCATACCCAGACTAAGCTTTTCGCAATTTCTTGATTTATCTATTTTTCATAATTTACCCTAAAAACTCTAAAATTTCCTATCTTTGCTATCCATAAATCCTAAACAATTTCTGTATTTTAATTCCCACCAACGCAAAAAACATGATATAATATGAACATCCCCAAGATACGAATTTAAATTTACTTTTACAAAGGAGAACTCACAATGCTTAAATTTACTTTTATGGTGTTACTATGCTCACTAATTATCACGAGTCTAAGTATTGCTAACCCTGCTGAAGACGGACTTGTGGCTTACTGGTCCTTTGATGAGGGTGCTGGTAAAACAGCAACAGACGCTACAGGAAACGGACACGATGGAAAATTCGCAGGTGCGCCCAAATGGATAGAAGGTAAATTTGGCACAGCACTTGAATTTGATGGCGTAGATGACCATGTTAAAGTTGAAGATGACGACGCATTAGACCTAACCGATGAAGTCACACTGATGGCATGGTTCAACCCAAGTGCTGCACTTACGGGTCGTCGTATGATGGTAAAAAATAACTCTATTTTTGTCATTTTTGATTTTGGGAATGCAAATAGCGTAGATTTTCTCGTAAAACCGGACAACCTATTTGCACAATCAAAAACAACAAATTGGAAGATTGGTCAATGGTATCATTTCGCTGGAACGTTCGACGGAAAAACACTAAGGGTCTACATAAATGGTCAGTTAGAAGGGGAAGCTGCAAATAATAAACCAATTGCCCCCTCAAACTTGGAGTTGTGGATAGGCGGCGATGATAACGGTCGTGCAACTGACTGGTTTCCCGGTAAAATTGATGAGGTTCGGCTTTACGACAAGACTCTAAGCGAAGCGGAAATCCAAAGAGTCATGGATACACCCGCGGATGTGCAAGCACGTGGCAAACTTACGACAACGTGGGCAAAAATAAAGGCAAGGTAAATATTTTTTTAAGTTCTACTTGGTAATTTCCAGATACCTAATAGAGCAAGCAATGAAAGGTTTGGAAAAAGTAAGGGAGCAAACAGAGGGGCTCCATAGAGGAACCTCTCTGTTAATTTACCTGCGGGAACGTGCAAATCTGCCGTAAGGTGAAAGAAAAAGCCAGCAACGCCCATCATAAAGTTAACCCCTAATACAACTATGCAGAATTTTAGGAAAAAGGACTGATGGGGAACTAACAGCAGCGTTACCAAACATCCAACAGCAACAGCACTTGTAAAAACTGGTAACCATTCGGATGGATTGAAGAACCCATTTTGCGCGTGGTCAAAAACAGAGAGAATAAAATTGCCGCACCATCCACATCCCGCTAAAAACACGACCCATTGTGCCCACTCTAAATCCGAATCACGAATCATACCGTTCATGATTAAAAGTAGGCCTATGCCTGTAAAAGCAAGCGGTGCCACAAAAGGAGCTGTGTAAACAAGGTTTTTAAGAGTCAAATCGGAGAAAAAATGGCTATTGAGGTGAAATAGCATACCAGCAACGCCTATAGATATGGAAATCCATCCGATTCCAACTCGGCACCAGTGTTGCCACCGATTTTTCTCTCTGAATACGGAAAGCGCAAGTAGAATAGGGGCTACTAATGAAAAATAGAAGGGAATCCATTCTGCTGAATGTTTAAAGGCATTTACGGAGTGAGCAATAAACACATCAAGTGCCAAAAACGCGAGGTTCGCAATAATAAAAATGTCAAGTAATTTTCCCGCTAACCCGTCACTGTTTTTTATCATTTTCTCTGAGTTTTCTGGCAATTTCTTTCAACTCCGTCATCTTCAGCAACAGTTCGTAATTTCCGTGCCACTGAACAAAGTCAGCACCACCCATAAATGCACCATGTTTAGCTGTTCTACCATAATAGTGCCAGAGGTCAAAATAAAGGAATTCAATCGCTTCATCAAATGCGGTGTCAGTCAATAATCCTTCTTCTCGGAGTGATTTCATCAATTTCTCAGCTTCCACTATTTTGAGATTAGTGTCAGCAACAACACCTTCTGCTTCTTTATAGAATTTCTCGACTTGTGTGTTAGCATGGCATTTTAGACATGTCTCTTTCATTGCATCTTGTCCTTGCTGATAAGTCGGGCGTTTATCGGACACAGCTGCAAAGAGCCAATATGAAAGCCTCTCGGTCGTATCATGTGTCACATTTAAGCCGTCTAATCCGCTCAAGTGGCATGTTACACACGTAGGGACCGACATATCCGATGTGGTCAGCGTTTTAGGTGATGCTTTGAGATTCATATCCGCTTTTTGTGCATTATAAAGCACACCATGCTTGGATTCATGGTAAATTTCAAGTTGTGAGTGGTCAGGTCCCATGTGGCATTGTCCGCAGGTCTCTGGTTCGCGTGCCAGAGCGATGGAGGAAGAATGGCGTGCATGGCAGTCTGTACAAGTTCCGATAGAGCCATCGGTGTTCGGTTTACCTATATCGTGACACCCCAAACACCCAACGTTAATCGCGCTTTCGCCTTCGGCAATTGCCAACCGATTGGCAGGACGGTTTACAGCACCCTTATGATATTTTTCAGCAAAGGCAATCTGTTCGGGAGTAAAATCTTTAGCGCCTGTCACTGCAGCCCATGCCGGTGCTGCATGCCGACTGCGCAAGAATTGTGTATACTCCGTTGAATGACACCCGCTGCAATTCTTCGCAGTGAGATGCTTAGCTATGGTAAAACCTCGGTGTGCTTGTGTTTCTTGGTTTTCTGCTGCTTGATGACAATCTAAACAGGTCACACCGTGCTTTGCATGCTCACTATGCTCAAACTGATGAACAACCGCAGCTGTTTCACGACGATGGCATGTTGCACATTTCCCTGTTGCACGCACAAAATCAGGACTCGGTTGATCTGTTTCTGTTAACGGGCGTTTCGCATTAAAAATTAAAGCAGTGACAATTAGTGCTGTCCCTAAAAAAACTGAAATAAAGATCGACTTAAATGACATCTTGATTTTCCATCATAAATCTGATAAAATATTTTCTTGAAACTTTTGTTTCACAACAAAGTCTGAAAATAACTGTGAATAGAAGTATAGTAAAGCATATAATTACTTGGACATTTCTGTAGCATAACCTGTTAGGTTGTGCTACGTTTCTGCACAACCTAACAGGTTATGGGACAACACACAGTTCGTTAAGTTGCTAAACGCTTATGTCAAAGTGTTCAGGTCCTTCTAAAATCTACTATATTATAGCATGCTGTAAGTCGAAGTTCCAAATAAATTTGTGTCGGAGACTTACACACTCTTATTTAGAAAGGAATTTGCGTGGCAAGTCAACAAAAGCGCCCTGTCGTTCTCATCATTCGAGATGGATGGGGCAATAATCCTTATCCTGAATTTCAGGAAGTCAACGCCGTTCATCTCGCAAAAACACCTATAGATGATTGGTTACGGCAAAACTATCCACATGTCCAAATTCACACCTCTGGTGAGGATGTCGGTTTACCAGCGGGTGTCATCGGCAACAGTGAAGTCGGACATCAAAATATCGGCGCAGGACGTATTGTCCATCAAGAGCTCCTACGCATTAGCAAAATGATTCGTTCCGGTGAATTCACTCGGAACGAAGTGCTTTTAGACGCGATTGCCCATGTAAAAAATAACGGAACAAACCTACATCTCATGGGGTTAGCAAGCGATGCAGGTGTCCACAGTTCGCTTGAACACCTCTACGGATTGCTTTCCCTTGCGAAAACTAACGGACTAAAATCTAATCAGGTTCTTATTCACAACTTCAGTGATGGGCGTGATTGTCAACCCGATCTCGGCATTCAGTTTTGTGAACAGATTGAAGCAAAACTCAAAGAGATCGGCATCGGGCAGATAGCCTCTGTTATTGGTCGTTATTATGCAATGGACCGTGATGATCGATGGGAACGCGTTGAGGTAGCGTATCGCCTTTTAACTGAAGGTGTCGGTTCACACGTCACTGCTGCGACTCAAGCCTACAGTGACTACTACAAAAATCCAGATGACGAAAATCGTAAAGGAGATGAATTCATTAGGCCAACTGTGGTTGTCAATAGCAACGGGCAACCACTGCCGCGAATTTCCGATGGTGATGCCGTTATTTTCTATAACTTTAGAGGTGACCGACCCCGGGAACTTACCAAAGCTTTCTGTCTTGATACTTTTCCATATCAAGCAGAAGGAAAAGACGGTGTTACGCGCGAAATGGGTTTTAAACGGAATTGCAAAATAAGCGTTAAGTTTGTTACGATGACTGAATATGAACAGGGAATGCCTGTTGAAGCGGCTGTCGCAAAGCCACCGAAAATGCGTGGGACGCTCGGTGCTTATGCCAGTGAAGCAGGTCTGACGCAATTCCGATGTGCCGAAACAGAAAAGTTTCCGCATGTTACCTTCTTTTTCAACGATTACCGAGATGAACCCTACGAAGGTGAAGAACGTCAAATTATCGCTTCACCGCGTGATGTCACTACCTATGATCAGAAGCCTGAGATGTCAGCACCTGGTGTTACAGATGAGATGTTACGCCGAATTACTTCTGACAAATATGATCTGATGGTACTGAACTACGCCAACGGTGACATGGTAGGGCATACAGGATCGTTACCCGCCGCTATAAAGGCAGTTGAAGCAGTTGATGAGGGAGTCGGAAAAATCGTTAATGCTGTTTTGGAAAAAGGCGGTGCGCTTATCGTCACTGCAGATCACGGCAACTGTGAACAGATGATTGACCCAGAAACCGGCGGTATCCATACAGCACACACCACATACAATGTTGATCTTATTGTTGTGGATGACAGGTCTAAAGAACATGAATTACGGACAGGCGGAAGGCTGGCAGATATTGCACCGACAGCATTACGCCTCCTCGGTTTACCACAACCCTCTGAAATGACAGGTGAATCCCTGATACAATTGTAGCTACTAAAATTTGCGCAAATACCGGCAGAATTGCCGATGCTATAAATTTACTAAGGAGATTTTGGCATGTCCATATTGATAGACCAAAACCAGCAAGTTCGAAACGATTTCAGACTATTTGCAGGCCGCGCGAACCCAGCTTTGGCAAAAGAGATCGCTGCAATTTTAGGCGTTGAACTGGGTAAAATTACAATCGGCCCATTTCCAAACAGTGAAACACGCGTTCAAATAGAAGAAAGTATACGCGGTACGGATATCTACATTGTTCAACCCACGAGCGAACCCGCTAACGAAAACTTAATGGAACTTCTCATCACCATTGATGCAATGAAACGGGCATCTGCAAGGCAAATCACAGCGATTATCCCATACTTCGGATACGCCCGGCAAGACCACAAAACAACAGGACGCGAACCGATTAGCGCCAAACTTGTGGCAAACCTTCTGACGACTGCAGGCGCAAGTCGCGTGATGGCGATTGATCTGCATGTCCCACAGATCCAAGGTTTCTTTGATATTCCGATGGATCACCTCACTGCTCTAACGACTTTGGCGAATTATTTCCGGGATAAACAGATCGAAAATGGGGTGATTGTTGCCCCCGATGTCGGTCGTGCAAAGCTTGCAGAAAAATACGCTAAGATCCTTCGGCTCCCGTTAGCCATTATGCACAAGCGGCGGAATGGTGCTGATGGACAAGACGTTGAATTCGTTGAACTTGTCGGAGACGTTAAAGGTAAAACCCCAATTATTATTGATGATGAAATAGCAACAGGAGGTAGTATCTACGAACAAGCACAGGCGTTGGCAGCGGCTGGCGCAAAACCCGCTTATGTTAGCATTGCACATGCTGTGCTCGTAGGTCCCGCATTGGAACGACTCATGCACCCTTCAATTCGCGAAGTGGTTACCACTGATACAATCCCTGTTCCCGCTGAAAAACGACTTGATGGGAAAATAGAAGTGCTTTCCATCGCGCCACTTCTCGCGCAAGCCATTCTAAGAGTTCACCAGCATAGATCCGTGAGTCAAGTTTTCCGTGATCAACATCTTGATTTTGCGGTTTAATTAGAGATTTCGCTCCTACTGAAACAGATGATTCCTATACTTTACCTTAGCCATTGTGGGTCAAGCATCGGTGGGGGCGAAAAACAACTCTATTATCTTGTTACACATCTAAACAAAAATCTTTATCAACCAATCGTCGTCTGTCCAGACGACGGTATTTTTGCTGAACAATTAAGAGAAGCAAATATCCCTACCATTATTTTAAATCTGCCCCCTTGGCGAAAAGTTGTATCCCGTCTCACTCGCCGCACAGCTGCCGCTAAGTTAACCGATCTTGCAAAGAAACACAATATTCAATTAGTCCACACTTCCGACTCATGGCTCAATCCATATCTATTGCCAGTTAAAAATCAACTGAACATTCCTGTTATTTCACATGTGCGGAATATCCTAACACCTGCACAGGTTGCAAAGTACGACTTTGACCAAATGAGTCATATCATCGCCATCTCCGAACAGAGTAAAGTCCCACTCCTTGAATCTGGCATTCCTGACGAAAAAATTGATGTTATCTTAAACTGTGTTGACCTGTCTGTTTTTCAACCAAACCCTATAGAAAATGATGATCAATCGGAGCCATTTATAGTCGGAATAGTAGGTAGGATTGAACCCTTCAAAAAACAGAAAACTTTTGTTGAGATAGCATCTCATGTTGCCCAGCAATGCCAAAACGTCCGATTCTACATCATCGGTGCTGCACTTGATACACCCGAACATCGCGCTTATGATAAAGAAGTTCGCCAATTGGTTTCTGAATATAAGTTAGAAGATGTGGTCCATTTCACAGGACACCGGGACGACATGCCGCACACAATGCAAGAACTTGACCTTTTGGTTACTTTATCAGCCGGAAGTGTGATAGCAGAGGCAATGGCATCGGGGAAACTTGTCATCGGTACACCAATCGGGAGCACATCCGAAATGATTGTCCACGGTGTGACAGGTTGGGTTCTACCGTTAGACTCAATTGAGGCAATATCAGAGAAAATTTTTCAGATGGCTGCAGATTCTGATCGGTGTAAAAAGATGGGTAAAGCTGCAAGAAAACATGCCGAAGAAGCATTCAGCATTGAACTGCATGTCCAAAAGATTCAGAACACATATCAAAAACTAATTGAAACTAATAATGGGAATGGTGTATAATTGTACTATGATATTAAAAACAGAATTTTCAAAACAAGACATGCCTTATGGATGAAAGATTTGAAGCCACCAATATTGAAGAAGTTGATGCAGCCTTAAAACATTTTAATCATTTTCATGATGATTATGTTGCTGGAATAGAAATTAAATTTGAGAATTACAAAGCCATAAATGACGAAGGCAGGTCTACGGGGATTGGAGACGCTGATAAGACCATTATTCTCACTGTCAACACACATCCTTACGGAAAAGAACACAATCAACTTGTTCATGTTGAATTTAAAGATGTAAAAACATTTAAAATCTTATCGGCGGAGGATTCTGGACCTAAATGGGGAATTCTCGGAGTACATTGTGTAGATAAGGGAGATAATTTCGTATGGGATTTTGAGTTCGTATGCACTGGATCAAGGTATATAGTCACTTGTTCTGAAATTGTCTTTTCCAGTTGAGAAAGGCATAAGATATAGTAAAGCATATAATTACTTGAACATTTCTGTAGCATAACCTGTTAGGTTGTGCAGAAACGGAGCAGCACAACCTAACAGGTTATGCTACAACACAGTCCGTTAAGTTGCTAAACGCATAGTCAAAGTGTTCAGATAATTCTAAAATCTACTATATACGCAAATGGAGGAAAACGTAGCCCAGGAGGTTTATGAATGCTAACACAAAAACAACTTGATTTTTATGATAAAAACGGCTATATCGGTGTTGAGGCAGTGCTAAACGATGAAGAAGTAGCAGCACTCCGTCGCGTTACCGATGAATTTGTTGAAAAATCCAGAGAAGTCACAGAACACAACGATATTTTCGATTTAGAACCAGGACACTCCGCTGCAAATCCGCGTGTGCGCCGTATCAAAAGCCCATGCCTATACCACACTGTCTATGACCAAACCTTACGCCACCCGAACATACTCGGCATAGTGTCCCAACTTATCGGTTCAGGAATTCGGTATAATGGGCACAAACTCAATATGAAATACCCCGAATTTGGTAGTCCTGTGGAATGGCACCAGGATTGGGCGTTTTACCCACACACCAACGACGATCTGCTTGCAGTCGGTGTTGTTATTGACGATATGACTGTTGAGAACGGTGCATTGATGGTCCTTCCCGGTTCTCACAAGGGCCCCACTTTGGATCATCACCAAAACGGTGCTTTTATCGGTGCGGTGACCGACCCTGATTTCACACCAGAAGGTGCTGTGCCTATTGAGTTGAAAGCAGGTGGAATTACCATTCACCATGTTCGCGCTTTACATGGGTCCGCCCCGAATACCTCTGATAAGTCCCGCCGCTTGCTGCTTTTCCAATATTGCGCTGTTGATGCGTGGCCACTGAAAGGCATACCAGATTGGGAAACATTCAACGAATTCATTATTCAAGGTGAACCCACTAACCAACCTCGTATTGTCCCGACACCTGTTCGTATGCCCGAACCCTATTCTGAAA
The DNA here is from genome assembly GCA_003635185.1 of Candidatus Poribacteria bacterium. Lineage (GTDB taxonomy): Bacteria > Poribacteria > WGA-4E > WGA-4E > WGA-3G > MSPOR6. The sequence continues at coordinate 13,864 of PYJA01000010.1, forward strand.
AGAAAGGTTCAATCTATGAAGTCCAATCTTTGCTTGAAAACCCAATGTATGGAAACAAGCAGTAGATAGGTTAAGGCTCCCAAAAATCCTTGAAATCCGCCAAATACGCGCATGGTATTTGGCGTTGATTTTTATAATAAAATCCATAATTACTTGGACATTGGCGAGGTTAGGAAACCTCGCCAGCAGCAGGTGTGCATCTCTGCTGGTGAGGTTTCCTAACCTCGCCAAATTACCGAAATATTTCTTTAAACTTCATTTAGTTTGCGTACACTACTGCACAAACTAAAAGTTTATGCTACAGAAGTGTCCCATTAATTATAGGTTTTACTATAGTTTTACTATAGTTTGGACAGTTTTAAGATTTTTAGAGACAAAAAACAGAAAAGAGGGTATCCTTTTAGAAAAAACATTTTTTGAAAGGATATTCAAAATGGATCCTCTTTCCCACTTAGAAACTATATTATCAGAATATCAACCGGTTTTCAAGTATAATGCGAACTTCAACCATTTTCGCACTTATGTGAAAGGTTTGATAAATACTCCGCATCGTGGCACAATGACACAAATATATCTATCCACACAACCTGAAACAACCTATTGGTCCTTGCCGAAGTTTCTGGGTCGTTCCAAATGGTGTCTTGACAAACTCACATCGGTTTTGACAAGACAAGTTCAAACAACTTTCAGCGAAGGTGTCTATACCTATGATGAAACCAAGTCTATCAATGACGGTGTTTGTCAAGAGGGCACACATTTATTCATAAACACACGCTATAACAAACGGAATAAGAACCAATCCAAGTTCCATCACGGACACGAGTTCGGTGCTATCGGGTGGCTCTGTGAAACGCCGCAAGGGGTGCGTCTGTTTTCGTTGACTGCCCGGGTGATGTGTCCGGGAGACGAACAAGCTAATAGCGGAGAAGTGCTGAAATCCATCTGTGCCAATGTGCCTCCGGGTTTGATCATATTTGATAGAGGTTTTAATAGACGCAAAGTGTTCACAACAATCCTCGCACAAGGACATCACTTGCTCTGTCGCGCAAAGTCAAATGCCGTATTCTATCGGATACCGACGCGCCCGAAGCACCCTAAACGGGGGAGACCGCGTCGCTATGGAAATCGTTTGCATCTACCCTATCTGAAGTATAG
>PYJA01000011.1 GCA_003635185.1 Candidatus Poribacteria bacterium
CAAGGACATCACTTGCTCTGTCGCGCAAAGTCAAATGCCGTATTCTATCGGATACCGACGCGCCCGAAGCACCCTAAACGGGGGAGACCGCGTCGCTATGGAAATCGTTTGCATCTACCCTATCTGAAGTATAGAGATATTGTCGTGGAAAACGAGACACTTTCTGTCACAGACAAAATCGTGCGGACGAAGATGTGTTCAGAGGATGTCAGGCTCGTTGTGATCCGCCTGCGTAAAAAGAAGTCTAAACCGTATCAGTATTTTTGCTTATTTACCTCTGATAAACAACTCCCCGTAGCCGATGTCATCCGACACTATAAAAATCGGTGGCAGATTGAAACGGCATTCCGGGATGTCAAGCAGAACTTCGGGTTTGGGACTTGTCAACTCCAAAAGCGTGAGAGTTTGAACCGGCACGTGCAACTCAGTTTTATCGCTGCCAGCCTCACACAACTCAGTTTTACAGACACAGCCACCGATGCAGCCTCACAAACAGAGCAGGCTATGCCTGATGTCCAAACGGTGCTGAACACACTCGGTATCCATTGGTATAAACCGAAATATCTAACGCGCGGGTTGATGACCGCTTATTTGAAGCGGTGTTTCCAACAACAATATTTTTCTGCGAGTAACGATCCGAAACAAAACTTAGAAAAAAATCTAAAAATAGATGAAGACACTACCTGAAACTAATCAGATAGACACATTTTTGACGATTCTGTCAAAAATAATAGACCCGGACAGTGATTTCCAACAAAATTCAGAGAAGCAAGAGTGCGGACAAACCATATTTAGCACCTATTCGGAAGTCCTGAGTGGATAAAACTGTCCAAACTATAGTATATTTTATGGTAAAATACTGTATATAAACTTTAGCATTAACGGGTCATTTTGAGATGTCCGAGGGAACCCCGATTCCTGACTATCAGTGAGGTTCGTCGCGATTCGGAGATCGCTCGGACAAAAAATGTGTCCCTTTATTTTCCAAGTTCACTATAGTATACTTTTCGCTCATGTAAAAATTGAGTACGACGTTTTTGAACGAAGTCAATGGCCACACGGGTTAAACTTTTTCATTAGCAATCATTCTTTACATGAGCCAACTTTTTCTTATTTTGGAGGTATATCATATATCATGAAAACTTTTTTTCATTTAGGAATCGTAATCGTACTTTTGTGCCAGCTGAGTTGTTCCACTGACGAAGAACAAGCACAGCTAAAAAATCCAACGACAGTTGATGGAATAGGTGAATTCGTTGGCGCGCCAATAGTTGGTGAAGTAAAACTTGAAAGTATGTATGAAGATGAAGTTCGCAAACTTGCGACAAAAACCCCTATTGAAATCATTACCGCCATTGAAGGCACAAGTAAGGTGATAGTTGAGGCAGAATTCCGTAGAGTTAAAAATTCCAGATATGGATTCCCACTTTATGAATGTGTCCTGACAGATGAAGCGGTTACGGCGATGGGGGGGCTCGCTCAAGGCATGTCTGGAAGTCCTGTTGGCACTTCTGGCCGCGTTTTCGGCGCACTTGCTTATGGTGCTGAATGGGCAGAAGCTCCATATCGGTTCTTGGTAACGCCTATTGATGCAATGGAAGCTACCCTGGATCACCAAACATTTGGCGAATTCCTGAATCCACCCGCTGCCCCCGGTGCTGTCGTGAACGCCACCTATACCGCAGTAAAAACACCTATTACGATTTCTGGAATTGGTCCAGATAGATTACAACAACTCTCTTCACACCTTGCCGATACACGCTTCCATAATGTTGAATTCTTTTCCGCATTCGGTGGAGCACCTGGAGCACCTCCGGCGAATGCATCGCCTAACCTTTCAGCAGGGGACATGATCGGTGTTGCTATTGTAACAGGTGATATAGTCAACAGTATGGGCTTTGGGACTGTGACACAAGTCTATGACGATAAATTTGTTGCATTCGGTCATGATATGTTCCGGGGCGGTCTGGTTTCGATGCCGGTATATAGAGCTGTCGTGGATGGAATCGTCCCGAATACCAGGATAGCGTATAAGTCCGCAACTGCTTACGGTAATCCGATTGGCACAATTACCAAAGACCTCAGACCTGGAATTGTTGGCGAGCTTGGTAAATTACCTCCAATGATTCCTGTAACAGTTACTTATCAACCTGTCAATAGTCCAGAACCAATTCAAACACACCACAAAGTGGCTTATGGACAAGAATTTGCAATTCCAATTGTCGTTGCTTCAACTTTAGATGCAATTCGCAGTGAGGTTAGTGCAGGAACAATTGAAGCAAACGTTGCGGTTAGTTTTAAAGAGACTGATAACGTCTATACAGAATCTTTTAGAACCATTTCACCGGATCCGTATAAATCCGTGTTGGCAAACATGGGTGTAATTGTTGAGTCATTCACTAATATACTTGCAAATGGAGCTGGCAGAGCAACGATAGATGAGATAAAGATCTCTCTCATTGACATTCCGAACATTCTCCACACGGAGATAGCTGATGTCCATGTCATAGGGGAAGTCAAACAAGGTGAAGAAGCAACTTTTGTTGTTGAGATGTTACCCCACTGGAGTGCTGCAGGTAAGAATCGCAAAATGTATAGAGAAGTGAAACTGCAAGTTCCGGAGAATTTCATTCCCGGACCAGCCAGCTTGTCTATAGTCGCTGTAACAGAATTAAAGTCTAATCCGTTCATTGATCCATCTGCCCCTCCTCCAGAAAGTTTAGATAAACTCATCGAACACCTGGAAGATAGGCAGCTTGATAAAGGAGTAGTCCTTGTGATACTTGCTGCGGAAGAAGATCCTCCGTTGGGAGAGATTGGGATAGGTGAATTTTTTGAAAAGTTCTTTGAAGTGTTTCTTCCAATATTATTAGAAAGCTTACCATTCCCAGAAGATGGTGAAACACCAGACGAAGAGAGTGCGCCTGAAGATGGTGAAATGATTGAAATAGTTGATCAAGAAGAGCTGATGGATGACCTGGCACCAACCCCACGTCCGATACCTATCACTGGAACTGCATTGGTTGTCCATCGCTTTATAGTGACTGGCCATACTGAGGTGGAGGAATTAGAAGTTCTCCCAGCAGCAGTTGAAGTTGAACCAGACCCGGAAGCTGAGACTGATGCTGAAGTGGAATAATCTAAATTCAAATTTACCCTATCGTGGGCAGGTTCTCAGATCTGCCCACATTCTTTTTCTCTCTACTTTTACATATAGAAATCTTTGTAAATCCTTACCAATATTACCAATTCATCCTGCTACTTTTTACATTTATTCACACTTAACAGGTGACCTATCCACATAACATTTAACAATGTTAATAATCAGTTCAATATCGCTCCGAGCAGATTCAAGTGAAGTATAACACGTTTCACCTTTCGTGATACAAGCATGAAAATGACGCAGTTCCCGCACAAATGCACTTCCCCATTCAATCGCAGGTATTTTGCTATAAGTTGTCCCATCCGCATCTATACCTTGGACTGTTACCTCTGACAAAATGCCTCGTGAAAAACCGGTAGGGTAAGACACCAACACACGTTTATTATCTCCGTAAATCTCTAAAGTCTCCTTAAAATCCCACAGATCGGGCAGGTCAACCCAAGTAGCAACGCAGCGTGCACCGTTTGGAAAACCAAAAACGATGCTTACACCTTGTCCATCAGACCATACTTCAGCGCTTATGACTTCACTCGGTGAGCCCAACATCACACGTAAACTGTAAATGTCGTGGATCATACTGCCGGAAAGTAGGAAGAATGCACGTTCCGCTTCTGATGAGACATCGCCAATAGCTTCTCTCCGTGCCGATGCACGCGCTGCATGGGCAGGCGCATAAGCATCTGGTGGCACATCGTTGAAACGCTCCACGTCAAATTGACTCAGATGCAATCGGTTGTTCGGATGTAGATGATTTATCTGAACGAACCGATAACTTTCCATCGTATCAACCTCGCGCTTTGCAAGTTGAAAAGCGGGATCATGCACCTTCATATAGCCTGCTTGTCCGACTTTCCCTGCTTTCTGTTGGGCAGCAATCATCGCATCAATCTCTTGCAATGAAAAGCAGACAGGTTTCTCAATGAAAACATGCTTTCCTGCCTCAAACGCGGCAAGTGCGATTTCCGTTTTCGGGTCACCATGGCACAACAGCACTGCATCAACATCACTGTCTAAAAGTTTGGTATAATCTGTTACAAATTGGGGGACGTTGAATCTTTTGGCAGCTCCTTCCGCTGCACCCGGCGACAAGTCGCATACAATCTGCACTTCAAATTCACGGTGAAGTTGATTTAGGTTCGGCAAGTGGTGAACCTGGGCAATTGCGCCACATCCAATAACGCCAATCTGGACACGACTCATTATGTTTCTAACCTCCAACGAATTCTCTGAATATGTCCTTATCGTATCATATATCCAAAATAGATGCACCCCATTTCGCAATGGATAATTGCAAAGAACAAAATTGATTTGACACCTAAACGCAGCATGTGATAATCTGTATCTATCAGCGTGCTTCAACCGTTTCAATGTGATATAATGCGAAATATTAAACTTGTGCTTGAATATGATGGCACCAATTACCACGGGTGGCAAACACAACCTAACCTTCCAACAATTCAGGGAACAGTTGAGGAGGCATTGACACAGTTAACAAAAACACCGGTCCAAATTATCGGAGCGGGTAGAACAGACACTGGCGTTCACGCGGAAGGACAGGTCGCAAATTTTCATACTAATTTGTCGATCCCGCAAATTGCTTTTCAGAAAGGACTGAACACGCTTTTACCGCGAGATATAGTTGTCTGTTCTGTTACAGAAGTGGATGCGGGCTTTCATGCGCGTTTTAGTGCCATCAGCAGGCGGTATCGATATACGATTTTAAATAGAACGTATCCATCTGCTATTTTGCGGCGGATTGCTTATTTCTATCCGGCACCAATTGATGTAGAGTCAGTCAACGCTATCTGCCAGAGCATAATTGGAAAATGGGATTTTTCTGCTTTCCAAAAAACAGGAAGTGATAGACTAAACCCTGTGTGTGAGATATTTGAAACGTGCTGTTGGAAAGCAGACGAATATGTCTACTTTGAAATTGAAGCGAATTCGTTTTTGCGAGGAATGGTTCGTGCTATTGTCGGTACAATCTTAAAATGTATCAAGCATGCCAATGATAATATGGAGAATATTTGTGATCGGTTTCACAACATATTAAAGGCGAAGGACAGAGCATTAGCGGGTCCATCAGTCCCTGCACACGGACTATCACTTATCCGTGTTGCGTATAATGACAAATAAGAAACGAGGTTTTTTATGAACTACGCCCAAGTTTTGAATGAACTGGAAACGTTGGTTACTGAAACTTTTGGTCTGTGGGAACACAACAGAGTTGGATTTCAATGGCGGCACTATACATGGAACCACACTATGCGCGTCCGTGCTATGAGTATGGAACTCGGCAGACGCGAAGGCGGTGATGTCAAACTCCTTGAGGTTGCAGGAACTTTACACGACATCACGAAACGTTACGATGGTGTCATCCTAACTGATGACAACGGAAAACGCATCCTTGACCACAACGGTTTTTGGCTAAACGAAATGCTTACGCCTGCAAGGAAAAACATTGTCACAGAACTTTATGAAAAGCATAATCTACACGGAAAGGTTCACCATGAATCTGGGGCAGTCATCACTGAAAACATTTTGGCGATGTACGATTTTGAGCCAGCGTTTGTGGAAGCCGCTACGTCTGTCGTTTTGGCACATCTGAAGCCAATGAATCTAACTGCTGAAGATTTTAAGCTGTTATATGGTAATATAGAAAATCAGATCCTTTATGATGCAGATACCATGGATCCGAATGTTGGGTATACCGGCTTTTTCCGCAATATCCATATTCATGCTTATTTTGCACTTCAACGTGGAAACTTTGATTTAGAGGAATATGTCCGAAACCTGCCGCGTTGGATTAATTCCAAGCAGGAATTTGTGGATAAACTACTCACTGAATCATCCCGTGAAGTAGGACAAATCAGGCAAGATCGGAATCAACGACTCTTTGCCCAAATGGTAGATGAATTAGATGATATGGAGATCAATCGCAAATACGGGTTACTCGGTATAATTGAATATTTCGTTAGTGAGACGGAGGACCCACATTTCCTAAATCAGCTCAATTATCTGCAAACCGAATGGCTTCCGCAACGGCAGCAGTGGATAGCTGAAGAGGAGAAAAGCGAATCTGCACGTGAACGTGCCCAAGCTGCTGTTGATCGCGTTAACGATTTCTTGACCTTGTTTGAACAAGAAAGCAGAGGTGAATTTAAGGAGTAATTAATTATGAATCATCCAGCGACTACCGAACCTAAAGACTTTGCTACTACCAGACCAATTCCGTACCCCGACGACCTCTACCGTTTTGATACGGTTGCAAATAGCATCTCTGGTGGTTTTTCAGCGGTAACCGACGTGGATATTGAATATTTCCATCAGCATGGATATCTTGTCATTGAAGACGCTTTTACGACTGATGAAGTTCAGGACACTTTAGATGGTATGGTGCATCTAATGGATGGCAAAAACCCCGACTTTCGTGCCATCCAATTTGAGCCGAAACTCGCAAAACTCAAAGATGATATGGACATCGATGAACGCCGTGATGCGATCAGAAAGGTATTCAACTACGTAAATCATGAACCACGTTTGAATGCTATGGCAGCTCACGCAGGACTTCTCGGTGTGCTGGAACGCATTATGGACGATAAACCCGCACTTTTTCAGGATATGGCGTTAGTCAAACCGCCACGGCACGGTTCCGAAAAACCGTGGCATCAAGATTGTGCATACTTTAATCTGGAGCATGGAACAACCGTTGTTGGTGTCTGGATCGCATTAGACGAAGCTACTGCTGAAAACGGATGTATGCACATCATTCCGGGGTCTCATAACGAAGGACCGATGATCCATTTCAAACGGAGAGACTGGCAGATTTGCGATACCGATGTGCCAGTTGCTCGCGATACGATGGTACCACTTCAACCGGGAGGATGTCTATTCTGGCACGGATTGACTCATCACGGGAGTCCTGTCAATCACTCATCACAACGGCGCCGCGCGCTTCAGTTGCATTATAAACCTGCAAGTTCTGAAGATATTACGACACAAGAACGGATGGAAATATACGGAAGTGAGGGAAAAGACGTAGATTGCTAAAAACGAAAGGGCGGATAATCCCGCCCTCAACATGTCTATGTTAAATTTGAAGTTCTTCGTGTAGAAAGGATTTATACACCTTACTTCTGTTCTGGGAACGGCGCACGGATATCGTAACGTCCCTCTTTAAACACTGGCAGCTTACCGCCTTCAACCAATAGATCAAGTGGATTCGGACGCGTTTTTAATGGGAATGTGACAACGTCTTGGAGGCGCACAGATTCGTAAAACGCCATCAGGATTTCGATTGTGCAAAGCCCATGTCTTCCCGCATTACGGTGCTCTTCAATTTCGCCTTCAATCCACGCTAACATCTCTGAAAACTGATTCGGTTCGCTTTGACGGGGTTTGATAGTCTGCCAACCTGCTGCTTTGCTATTGAGGAGTTCAATTGTGCCATCACCGCCACGGCGCAGCTGCCCATCGTCACCATACACAGCATCGCCACGGAGGCCTGGTCCCGGTAAATCGCTTTCATAGATACCACGGATACCGCCTTCAAAGCATATCTCTGCCATACACAGGTCTTCTGTTCGGACACGCCGTTCCCAGCGATCAGTTTTTCGTGAAACTTGCCCGATAAGCCATTGCGGATCAGGATCACCGAGAATAAAGCGCATTTCGTCAATCTCATGTGTTCCACGATTTAGCAATCCGTGTCCATCACGACGTAGCATTGCCTGGGGTTGACCAATTGCCCCCTCTTGGATAAGTCTGCGTGCTTCACAATTCTGGCCACTAAAACGGCGTTGATGTCCGACAACTAATTTCGTTCCGCTCTTTTCACAGGCATCCATCATGTCTTGTGCGTCGCCAACGGAGGCAGCCATCGGTTTTTCAGTAATAACACCCAATGCTCCATTTTCAGCTGCGGCAATCGTCGGTTCAGCACGCACGCTCTGCCAAGTGGTTATACTTACAATGTCCAGTTCCTCTTTTTGACACATTTCTTCAAAATCGGTGTAATGTGAAGGAAGTGAAAACTCATCAGCAAATTTTGCGGCGGAATCTGCACTGATGTCCGATGCGGAGACAACTTTTGCACGACCACTACCGTTCCAACTCCGCGCATGGGCACGCCCCATGCCACCACAACCAATAACGCCAACACGATATGTTTTTTCTGCCATCTTTTTACCTCATCTTACAAAAAAGTTGATGTTAACGCCAAAGTTTATCAAAAGTTAATGCGCAATGCAAGTCAATTCCTAACAAAAACGAACAATTCACAATAACATGTGTCTTTTTTAATACAATTTGCTGTTATCAGTTCGGTTTCTGCTGCCTCAACATGTTTTCGGGTGAAGTTGCCAAGATATTCACCCGTGAGTTCAGTTGCTATTTGAGCAACTACTCTACCACCCCGCTGGACTGCACCGATAATCGCAGTCTTTTTCGTGCCGCGTCCCCGTTTGTTCTCTACTGCAAATTGTTTTTTGTTCTTATGTCCTCTGGGTTTAGCACCGATATAGGTTTCATCTGTTTCCACAATACCCATAAGCGTCAATTTGAGGATTTTCTAAACATGGGAACCTTCTTCAGTCCCGTCCGGACGATATGTTTATAGCATTATGTTCAATTCACCTCTTTAGTCCCGTAGGGACGATATGTGTCCCCCAACAACATATTTTGGACATATCGTCCCTACGGGACTAAAGACATATGGACATTTCATATCTATAAACATATCATCCCTACGGGACTGAAAACACTGTTACAACAGATTTATCCCTTAAATTGACGCTTATGAGACAACTGGATTTATTACCCCATCTAACCTTTTCTAAATGTGCTATACACGCTTCTTGGTCAGAAAAACGCTGCATAACTTCAACGATGTTCATTAAAAATACTCCTTCAATAAAAAAAATTGTTGAAAGAGTTGCATTTTCCTGATAAGTTATGTATAATACTTTAAAGAGTCGACCAGAAAAAGCAACTCCA
>PYJA01000012.1 GCA_003635185.1 Candidatus Poribacteria bacterium
TCCCAAGATCAGCGTGCTGCGTTATATGCTATTAAGAATCTGGGTCAAGCGATTACAAATTGGGTGAGCAAGCGTGCGAAGTTTCCCAAATTCAAGCATCGCGGTCATAAACAGAGTTGGACAACAGACGAGCAATCCGTGCGAGTTGAAGGCAAACGTATCAGATTACCCAAGATTGGTTGGATAAAAATGCGTGAAGCGTTGCGTTTTGTTGGCAAGATTATCAAGGTAACAATCTCAAGGACAGCCCATCGTTGGTTTGTATCTATCACCGTGGAGACAGTGGACACCGGACTTGTTGACACCTCAACACACCCTGTTATCGGTATAGATGTCGGTATCAACACACTTGCCACCTTGAGCGACGGAACTCAGTATGATAATCCGAGACCCCTCAAACGCTATGAGAGAAAACTCAAACGAGAACAACGTAAGTTAAGTCGTTCAGTGCTAAAATCAAATAACTGGTTTAAGCAGAAACGAAAAGTGGAACGTGTGCATTATCGTATCGCTTGTATCCGAAACGATGCACACCATAAAGCCACAACGGATATTGTCAAGCGTGCAAGGGCTATCGGTATAGAAACGCTAAAAGTCACGAATATGCTAAAAAACAGGAGATTAGCAAAAGCATTGAGTGATAGTGCATTAGGTGGGTTTCTCTCTAAACTCAGGACAAAAGCGGAAGCACGTGGTATACCTATAACCGAAGCAGACCCGTTCTTTGCCAGTAGCAAAACCTGTAGCCACTGTGGACACAAGAAGAAAGACTTAGCACTTTCAGAAAGAACATATCATTGCAGTCAATGTGATGTTTCCATAGATAGAGACATCAACGCTGCAATAAACTTGAGAACTCTCGCTGTCGGATAGACAGAGAGCCTAAACGCCTGTGGAGTCTGTGTGAGACACTAAGCAAGTTCAGGAAGGGTGCGATGGACGATGAAGCAGGAATCACACAGGAGGGCTGATGTGCAGAAAGTTGCACACGGCTTTAGCCGTCGTGAGTATCACTAAACGTATAATTCATTTTAAGTCCATCCTTTAGGAGAACAAATAATGAGTGAAGTATATGGCACACAACCGCTTAAAGTCCACATTGCTGTAGAAAATTTTGGACCGATAGAAAAAGCAGAGATAGATTTGCGTCCGCTAACCGTGTTTGTTGGTGAAAGCAATACAGGTAAGACGTATCTCGCCACCCTCATCTATGCATTATTTAACACCTTTGAGGGGTTTGCCCGAGTTCCTTTGCCACATTCAATAATTACTCTTTTAAAACAATCAAGATTCCGTTCTCAGAAGAAACAAGATGAAGAGTTTCTGGAGACATTAAATAAACTAAACACGCCTGGCCGTACATTCAGATATTCTGATTTTCCAAAATGGTTATGTACCCATATACATCACTACTTAAACGAATCTGAAATTTTTGCGAACGAACTCAAAAGATGTTTCGACCTTGATTCATTATTTAATATCATACGATTCACAAACGACAATACTAATGAACTGACAATATCCCTAAAGGTGAGTGAAGAAAACCAATCCCTCTGGTGCTTTGAGATGCAAAATTCAGGATCTAATATTTATGTTGGTGGATCTATCAATACTGACATAGTACTTAAATCTGGGCCTGAAGAAATGTTTAAAGAAACAATGGACTTAGATGATCTCGGATTGTTATTGCGTTGTTCAAAATATAGTGAGTCAAATTTATATTTTCTTCCAGCCGCTAAAGGTGGTATTTTGGAAACCCATGGAATAATTTTCGGTTCGCTTGTGGATCGGGCGACTCGCGTAGGTTTAGGGCACTCCTCTGAAACTTCTGCGCTTACTGGAATGACAGCAGACTTTTTAAAACATTTGATTAACTACAAAGAGTATGAAAAATCTTCAAGTGACCTGATTGAGAGTGCTAATCTCCTTGAAAAAGGTTTGCTGCGGGGAAAAATTGATGTCAGGCGACCAGATGATGTGGGATATCCACAATTCCACTACAGTCCATTAAAGTCTGAAAAATCTCTACGTATGAGCCAAGTTTCCTCAATGGTATTAGAACTTACCTCTTTAGTGTTATTTTTGCGCGGTGTTGTAAAACCCGGTGATACGCTTATTATTGAAGAACCAGAAGCCCATCTACATCCCAGAGCGCAAACCAAAATAGCTATTACGCTTGCAAGATTAGTCCGCGCAGGCGTACGTGTGATTATAACAACCCATAGCGATTGGCTTCTTGAGCAAATTGGCAATGTGGTTCGCGAGGGTGAAGTCATGAAATTGGGAAAAAATCAGACTGAACCTACAACTTGGCTAACAGAAGAAGAAGTTGGCGCATGGTGGTTCCACGCAGACAAACCTGTGGAGGAAATTAAGTTTGATCGTATTGAAGGGTATAACCCACCAGATTACTACGATGTCGCTTCGGGCCTCTACAATAATGCCGTTGAGTTTCAACAACAACTCCAAGAAGAGGAAAATTAATTTCTTAGTTATAATGTCTTGTTACACAAAAATATTAAAAGCAAAAGGAAGTAATTAGTGCAAGAAAGTGAGATTCTTAGCCAGATGCGTCAATTGGTAGGTGAAGAAAACCTTATTAGTTCGTGCAGTGGAGAAGGTTGTCGTGTTTACCTGACAGATATACCACCTGAACGCCTAATAGTAGATGTAGACAGACTATTTGATGCACACGGACTTAAAAGTAAACGATGTGATAGGTTCGTTCTTTTTACCAATCTTAACAAAGACTCACTGGTTGTTGTTCTAATTGAACTCAAGAGTGGCGGTTTCAATACAACAGATGTTTTTCAACAGTTACAATCGAGTGCTAATTTTATTTCTGACATCATCCCGAGGGATTGTACAACTGAATGCATACCAATTCTGTTTCATGGTAAAGGAATGCGTAAAGTGCAGAATACAGATCTCAGACGATCAGAAGTTCTCTTTCGTGGTGAGAAAGTTCCTATTCGACGAAATAATTGTGGAACACAAGAAAATTTAGCAAATGTTTTACGTCAAGCGCAAGTGTTGTCCTAATCCAATCTTCTAACTCCACAACCTATCATGTGAACGTTCCGCATCCCATTCAGTTGTCGAATTGAAATATCCTGTCCCATCCGTGTGCAGATGTTCTCGAATTACCTCTTCGTTGAGTTCAATTCCTAAGCCTGGCGTTTCAGGCACCGTAATATATCCATCTTGAATAATCGGATTCGGCAACCCAGTAACCATCTGATCCCACCACGGATTATCCACAGAGTGATTCTCTAACACCATGAAGTTTGATGTTGCCGCAGCGCAGTGAACGCTCGCCATCGCGCAGACAGGCGTGCCTGCCATGTGCAGTGCCATTGCAATTCCGTGTTCTTCAGCAAGGTCACCGATCTTCTTTGTCTCCAAAATCCCGCCTGATGTTGCAATATCGGGATGGCAGATCGCAATCGCCCGATTTTCAAACAACGGCATAAAATCCTCTTTGCAGTAGATGTCTTCACCTGTGCAAATTGGTGTTGCACACGAATTGGAAAGACGCACATATTGATCCGTATATTGCCACGGCACCATATCTTCTAACCACGCGAGGTTATATTTTTCCAATGCCCTTGCAAGACGAATACAATCCTCAATACCGATATGTCCGAAATGATCTACTGCAAGCGGCACCTCATAACCGATAATGTCCCGAACTGTTTCTACATACTCACACAATATAACGATACCTTTTTCTGTCAAGCGGATGCCAGTGAAAGGATGCATCAGATTGTGTGTCTCTAAGTGTCCATCAGGAGCAGAGAGAGTACCAGGCGTGCCACGAAGCAATCCAACACCTATATCCATCTTCAGAAAGGTAAATCCTCTATCAATCCGTTCCTGCAGCTTGTTGCCCATCGCTTCAGGGTCTTTGAACGACGGTGTATCGCTATAACATCGAATTTTATCTCGGAATTTCCCGCCTGCAAGTTGATAACACGGTACACCGTAGGCTTTGCCCGCAAGGTCCATCAATGCCATCTCTATTCCACAAACACCGCCCCCTTGACGTGCATGGTGACCAAATTGCTTTATCTTCCGAAAAATTTTATCTACGTTACAAGGATTTTCACCCAAAATTCTACTTTTGAGCATTAACGCATAAGTCGGACTTGCGCCATCACGAACCTCCCCAAGCCCGTGTATCCCCTGATTTGTATCCAGTTTCAAAATAGGACCACCCACTTGCGTTCGGACAATACGCATGTCGGTAATTTTTAATTCTGAGGGGCGTGAAGCAGTATTGACATTCGATAATATGGACTGTGTTTCCATCTGTATTTCCTTTTAATGATACGTTAAAGCGGTATCCAAAACGCCTAAATGAAGGGCTGCGCGTTGTTCAAGCGACCACATAGTCGGTGTTTCGGTGATGATGACATGTTCGCTATGGAAATGTAATAGATAGGGAGCTAAGCCTTGCGTGCCCCATTCTGAGGCAACCTTGTAAACGCCTTCGGCAATGTCTGGCGCGTCTTCACCTGAATCTTCAGTATCTATCGGACCGATGCTTTTGACTGCATCTGCAAGTTGAGGACCGATATGCTGTTCATCCCGTTTGCCTTCATATAGGTAAAATCCCGTTGCGTCATAATCTTCATGAAAATCTATCGCTAATGAGAATTGGGTTTGGCCAAGTGCTTTTTTGACGATTGCCACCTCAGAAACTTCTTCGGTTTCAAAAGAGCGGTTAATATCTACACCATCTCGATTTTCTCGTGTATCGTGAACATAACCGTACGGATTGACACACGGAATTACGACAAAGGAAAACTGTTTTAGGAGTTCCGTGTTGTCACGAGCTAAGAACTGTAGAACTGCTTGGATGCCTGCTGGCTCATCGCCGTGCACACCTCCCGTAATCAGGACCTTTTTAGGCATATTTGCTGACGATTCAAGACAGATTTGATATATTGGATAATCGTGAATCGTTCCGATTAAATCCAACGGTAACTTCAAATCGTTCAATCTATTAACAATATCAGAATAATCACGCAATGTAAACTTATCCTTTGTTGTCCGAAATGTCCAGTCAAATCAACCTATTTTTGTGTGATGCGCCACTCTGCAAAATCCTTTTCAATCTCTTCCGACCATTTCCGATCAATTTCACCGGGTGTGTAGATACCTTCTCGTAAACGTTGATGTCCAAATCGGTCACGGAGTTGAACCTCCTCACCTTGTTCAACCACCTGCTGTGCAAAGTGTGGTGGAATAAAGATAACGCCGCCGCGCCTACCTAAAACCACATCCCCCGGTAAAACGGTCGCTTCTGCGACGCGGATAGGAATGTTAATACCGGTGAGCGTTACGTTTGCAATGCCGGTCGGGTCTACACCGCGCACAAACGTAGCGAAATCGGGCAATTCATAGATACCATCCAAATCTCGGATCCCACCATCAATCACCATGCCTGTCCCTGTTTTGGCGTAGATGGAATTGCCAAGGTTATCACCCGCGAAAGTACCTTCCTTGACTTTACCGAAAAGGTCAACAACAATGACATCATTTTGTACAAGCGTATCAATCACCCATGAGTTTTGCCCGCCGACGCGTCCCTCTTTTTCACCTTGTGCAGAGACGGCATCGTTGAAATCGGGGCGTATCGGCACAAACGCGCATGTCACTGCCCGACCAACAAGAATACGGTCCGGATGCAGATTCATCCAATTGCCTGCGAACTGAAACCTATAACCGTTCCCGTTAAGCACACCCCATGCCTGCTCAATGCTGATCGCCTTCATTCGTTGAAGAATATCATCGGGAACGCGGGGACGCCCATCAGGAAACCGATCACCTTCCCAATTGTGCGTCATGGCAAGGATATTTTCTTTATTAATAAGTTGCACGTTTTGTCCCTTCCGCGGGTGAGTTTCAGCGTTACAGTCCAGCGTTTTGCCATACCTGATTAAGCGATTTCGCTGTGGCTTTTGCAGCATCGGCGGGTTCCATATCGTTCACTTTTTTGCTGAACGGTTCTGGTGTCACAGGACCTTCATAACCGACTTCGTTTAATATTTGCATCAATTCGGTAAGCGGAATAACACCAGTCTCTGCAGGCAGGCAACGGATGTTGTCAATCTGTTCATCTGGGTCAATCCCTGCTGGCGCATCATTGATATGGACATAAACAACGTCCGATGCAGAGAGTTTTCGCACATCATCAACCGTAGAACGACATGTGTACCAGTGCCATGTATCAAAGAGTAGTCCAACGTTGCCCGTGCCAACTGCGGCGGCAAGTCCTAACATCGCATCCATGGAATACGCAAAAAGGTGTTTTGCCCCTTTTCGACTTGTCGCAGGTCCGATAAACTCAAGCCCTATTGAGTGTCCGTATCTTTTGAGGATTTCAGCTATAGGACGAAGCCGTTTGACTGAAAAATCCCAATTTTCCTGAAATGTCATGTCATTTGAAGCGGGGCCGACAACGGTCGTCGTCCGGAAACATTCGAGTTCAACAGCAAGTTCCGCGCGCGCAGGTAATTGCGCTAATCCAGCATAATAATCAGCATCAGAACCGCGCCAATTAACACCGAATCCCCAACCGCCCATTGCAATACCAGCTTCCGTCCACAAGTTTTTCACATATTGGACAGAATGTTCCTCAGCCAGTTGACTCGCTTCACCGATATTTAGGTCAAGCCCATCAAAACCTGCTTCTCTTGCTAATGCTAAACCTTCTTTCATGTTTACATGGATGCCAATTGCACCAGTACTTAAATTTTTAAACATAATCACTCCTTTTTATTTTCACAATTTGTAGGGTATGCCGTAGAATAACTTATTGCTTTTCCCCACGCAAAACTTTCGCAGCAACAGCCCATGGATAGTCGTTGTCTTCAGCCTTAGCATCACGATATGTAGGAATCCAGACCCAACGTTCCTCACCAGAACGGTTCGGATGGCTTGCATGGAGCGTCAGATCATGGAAGAAGACCGCGCCGCCTGCTTCTATTTCTGCAGTAACGGCAAGACTTTCATCTATTGCATCGGGACGTAAACGATTTCCAAACCCATGTCCATCGCTTGCATCGCCATCGTGTACAATTGCAGATTTATGGGAACCCGGAAATAGTTTGAGACATCCATTTTCAACAGTAGCATCATCAAGCGCAACCCAAATTGAATGCTTGTGCGCACCGTGCCAATAGTGCCAATCTTGGTGCCACGGACTCGCAAAGGTCATCGACTCACTTTTGAAAACTACCTTATCACTCAAGAATTCAATATCCGGTGCGAGAATCTCCGCTAATATATCAAGTATTCGTTCATCGCCGACTGCCTCCTGAAAAACAGCGCTCCGTGCCGCTAAACCAACACAAACACCATTTCCCGCAACTGATCCCGTGTCTTTCTTAACCGCTTCCAGAACGTTGATACACTCTAATTTTAGCCGTTGCACCTCGTCTCGCGTAAACAGATTAGGAACAATAGCAAAACCTGTCTGAGTAAAATCATCGCGCAATGTTGACATATCAATTTTCATATTTATTCAACCTCAAGATGGACTTCGCGTCCTGTCTCACCACTTTTGAGCAAACCTTCCATCATCTGCTGAACAATCAGTCCGTGGCGGAGCGGTGCTTTACACTCCACATCATCCAAAATACATTCAATGAAATGATCTGCAATTGCATCCCACGCTTCATTGTACGGACTCTTGGGTAAGGTTATATCTATATCTTCAAATTCACCTTTTTTATCTGTTCGATATGCTTTCAAGGGGTGCAGTGTAGCACCAGCTTCAGTGCCAAATAGTTCTATCTGAAATTCGCCAGGTTGATGGGATGCCCAGAAACTTTCTACCTGTAACCCTATCCCGTTTTCAAAGGTAATGAAACCACCTGCATAATCATCAGAGTCATATTTCTCGTACGTCTCTTTCGGGGGTTTTGTGCGGTTCCAATAACCGAGTCCGCGCGGTCCAAACTTCGCCCCAGCAGCACCAAGAACAGCGATAGGTTTCGGCATGCCCAAAATCCACCAAACAGAATCAAGCACATGCACTCCCATATCACGGAATGCGCCACCACCTTTCTGAATAAAACCGAGATTCCATGCAGGGATTCCGCTTCTGCGAACGCTACGTGCGCGGGCATAGTATAGTTCACCAAAATAGTTTTCACGAGCGAGGTTGCCAAGGTGTTGACAGCTATGACCGAAACGGGTTGAGAGCGACATCATATTCACAACTCCCGCTGCCTCCGCCTCTTGGACTAACTTTTTCGCTGCGTCCTCGGAATCTGCCAGCGGTTTGGTGACCATTACGTGTTTGCCGTTCCGCACCGCTTCCAGTGCAATCGGCACATGCCACTGATTCGGTGTGCCAACAAACACTGCGTCAATATCAGATGCTTTGCACATCTTTTTGTAATCTGTATACAATTTGACTTTGCCGGGTAAATCCTTGGCAAAACCTTTCATGCGTTCTTCATCAAGATCGCAAAGTGCAACGACTTTTCCTCTTGCATTTCGTGAGAGGGCTGCTCCATTAGGTCTGCCAATCCCCATCCCGACGACACAAACACGAACCTGTTTTTCTTTTGATGCCATAATAAATAGTGTCTCCAATTTCGCCAGTTATGCAGCACATATTTGTGCCTAATATTTTTAAAAAGGTCTGCCAAGTCTATTCAGTACCGGACTGACTTCATTTTTGACAGGTTTAATAGATTTGAGATATGCCCAAATTGCCTTTAGATCAGCATCATTCATTTGTGCATAATGCTTTGTTAGCGTCCCCATCGGCGGAAAAATCTTTCTATTGTCCATATTGCCCTGATGATGCCGGGTGCGCATTGAGTCAATGAACATTTTCTCTGTCCATTCACCTAATCCTGTTTCTTTGTCTGGCGTTAAGTTTGATGCGAAACTTGTTCCGAACGGGCCTGAAAAAGCACTTAACAGAGGTGAGGTCAAAAGAAAAATGTTCTGCTGCATCATATTAAAATTGTAACGCGGGTAAGGATGATCTGCAGGATGCCCGGCAAGATACATCTTCATATTATACTCGGCACCCGCACGCGGTGTATGGCAATATCCACACGCCGCCACTGCATCAACGAGATATTTTCCGCGTGCTACCATATCGTTCTGACTGTCTACCGATCGAATGCCTATCGCTATGATGGCACCAATGAATAGTACCATTAAACCAAAAATTAAAAGTTTTCGTCGCATTTTAAATCTCCTAAAATCAAGTCTTGTGTAATCTCCCGTTAATTTAGCACTTTGTGCAAATAGATGCAATAGAAAAAGGCGCGGTTTAACCCGCGCCTTCAAGAAAGTTATGCTTTGGAAATCGCGCCTACTTCCGTATTAACATCTTGCGCGTAGCAGAAAAATCACCTGCGGTAAGGGTATAGAAATACAGACCGCTTGCTGCAGGTTCACCGAACGCATTTTTACCATCCCAATACGCGGCACGACTCTTGGCTTGGTACATACCGGCTGGCTGCTGTCCCAAATCCAGTTTCCGAACTAACTTACCACCAACATCATAAATCCTCAGCGTTACGTCCGCAGGGTTCGCCAGGTGATACGGGATCCACGTCTCTGGATTGAACGGATTTGGGTAGTTCGCAAGCAGCTGCGTTTTGTTTGGACGCATGGTTGCTAAAATACTCTCAATTAACCTGATTGTCCGCAGGTATTTCGGAGAACCGTTGCTTTTAGCACGCAAGATCTTAAGTTGATCAAGAAGCGCGTCCCTATCCAATGTTTTCAGTACTGTGGGGTCCAAAACGAAACCTGCTTTGCTTACACTCGCGAGTGGTGCACTGCCTTGATTATCAGGGAGCGTAATTGTCACGGTTTTTTGGACTGCAGCGGTATTTCCATTACCGGCTAAATTGGTTGCGACATTCTCGGCAACACCGAATGTCACTTGTCCACTCTGTGTTACGGTAATC
>PYJA01000013.1 GCA_003635185.1 Candidatus Poribacteria bacterium
CAAGGACATCACTTGCTCTGTCGCGCAAAGTCAAATGCCGTATTCTATCGGATACCGACGCGCCCGAAGCACCCTAAACGGGGGAGACCGCGTCGCTATGGAAATCGTTTGCATCTACCCTATCTGAAGTATAGAGATATTGTCGTGGAAAACGAGACACTTTCTGTCACAGACAAAATCGTGCGGACGAAGATGTGTTCAGAGGATGTCAGGCTCGTTGTGATCCGCCTGCGTAAAAAGAAGTCTAAACCGTATCAGTATTTTTGCTTATTTACCTCTGATAAACAACTCCCCGTAGCCGATGTCATCCGACACTATAAAAATCGGTGGCAGATTGAAACGGCATTCCGGGATGTCAAGCAGAACTTCGGGTTTGGGACTTGTCAACTCCAAAAGCGTGAGAGTTTGAACCGGCACGTGCAACTCAGTTTTATCGCTGCCAGCCTCACACAACTCAGTTTTACAGACACAGCCACCGATGCAGCCTCACAAACAGAGCAGGCTATGCCTGATGTCCAAACGGTGCTGAACACACTCGGTATCCATTGATATAAACCGAAATATCTAACGCGCGGGTTGATGGTCGCTTATTTGAAGCGGTGTTTCCAACAACAATATTTTTCTGCGAGTAACGATCCGAAACAAAACTTAGAAAAAAATCTAAAAATAGATGAAGACACTACCTGAAACTAATCAGATAGACACATTTTTGACGATTCTGTCAAAAATAATAGACCCGGACAGTGATTTCCAACAAAATTCAGAGAAGCAAGAGTGCGGACAAACCATATTTAGCACCTATTCGGAAGTCCTGAATGGATAAAACTGTCCAAACTATAGTATAAATTATCAACTCACGTTAAATTGACAGTTATGGATATGCATTTCTGCACAACAGACAGATAATCAGCAAACGATTCAGAAACAACATATCCTGTGAATAGCACCTTGATACACAAGCTCAATAATCCGAGATTCAGACAGATAAGTGACAAAAACTGGACACACCCCAGCATTAAAACAGGTTTGCTTAAGTCACAAATTTGTGGTAACATAATACAAAAGTTGATCTTTTGAGGTAAAATAAAAATGCATGAGAGTTTTCGTGTTGCAATTGTCGGCGCAACAGGGGCAGTTGGCAACACTATGTTGGAGCTTTTAGAAGAACGTTCCTTTCCTGTTGGTAGTCTCAAACTGTTGGCATCACATAGGTCAGCAGGTGAAATCTTGACTTTCAAAGGCGCACATATAGTGATTGAAGAGCTAACACACGATTCGTTTGAGGAGATAGACCTCGTCTTTTCTTCCGCAGGTGCTTCTGTAAGCCGGGAATTTATGCCTACAGCAGTGAAAAAAGGGGCATTGGTAATTGATAACACAAGTGCCTTCCGCATGAACGATGGGACCCCCTTAGTTGTACCAGAAGTCAATATGAATGCTGCTTTAGAACACAACGGGCTTATCGCAAATCCGAACTGTTCAACTATCCAGATGATGGTTGCACTCAAACCGATTTACGACGCTGTCGGCATCAAACGAATCGTTGTATCCACATACCAAAGTGTATCTGGTAAAAGTGGGCGCGCAGTGAATGAGTTGATTCTACAGACAACTGAGGCGTTGGAAGGCAAACCTATTACCCTTGATCGGTTTCCGCATCAGATGGCGTTTAACGTCGCTTTTGATTGGCCTTTTACTGACACAGGTGATAACGAAGAAGAACTAAAGATGGTAAACGAAACCCATAAAATCCTTGCTGATGATTCGATCGGAGTTTCCGCAACAACTGTCCGTGTACCTGTGTTCTTCGCGCATTCTGAATCAATAAACGTTGAGACACATGCAAAACTCACACCTGCACAAGCACGGAAATGTCTTGCTGATGCCCCCGGCGTGCAACTGATTGATGATCCGGACAATTATAAATATCCGATGGCTATAGAGGCTGCAGGAAAAGACGATGTTTACGTAGGACGAATTAGAGAGGATGCCTCAATACAAAACGGCTTAAATATGTGGGTTGTTGCTGACAACCTTCGTAAAGGTGCTGCGTTGAATGCAATTCAGATTGCAGAAAAACTTTTACTATAGATAGAGACTTCTTGTCGGTTGTTTTTTTCAAAAGATGGAACTAAACAAAGAAACCATTATCCAGTATCTACGTGAACGTCAGTCTGAAATAGGTTTTTTTGATCCGGATGCAGACCTGCATTCCGAAGAAATCGGAGACGGAAATCTCAACTTTGTTTATCGAGTTTCCGATACAAAACAACCAGAACGTTCACTCGTCTTGAAGCAGGCACCACCCTATATAAAGATATTAGGGCCTGATTATCCATTACCATCTGACCGTTTGACTTATGAATCTCGGGCACTTGAGGTGTACAATCGGTTTGCAAGTGAGGCAGTACCAGCACAGTACTATTTTGACAGTGATGCAGCAATAATTGCGATGGAGGATCTTCGCGGATACCGTCTATTACGAGATGATCTCATTGCAGGAAAAGTTAACCAAACGGTTCCTAAACTGATCGCCAGATTTATGGGGTGTGTCCATAGCCGAACCTATACCGACAATCTTGACAGTGTTTCAGTCGATAAGTACCGAGATGATTTTGCCAACACCGTCATGCAATCAATAACTGCAGATTATGTTTTCACACTGCCCTTTACTGACCATGAAACGAATTTCTATACGGATGGGATAGGGGCTGCGGTTGACCAACTGAAAACTGACCAACAATTCTTGCAAGAGACGGATAAACTAAAGAGTCTTTTTCTTACCGTACAGCGTGGGTTAACACACGGGGATCTCCATACTGGCAGTGTAATGGTCAACAACACATCTGCCAAGGTAATAGATTCAGAGTTTGCGTTCTACGGTCCCGTTGGATTTGACATTGGATTGTTTTGGGCAAACTATCTATTATCCTATTTTTCACACACAGAAAATGCTGATGTGCAGTCAGAAATAAAGAAAGTCATTATTCAAACATGGGAGACCTACACAAAAGAATTTAAGATGGATCCCTCCGTGAAGTTTCGTGCTTTACAAATTATCTTCAACGAATCGGTAGGGTTTACAGGAATGGAGATGTTACGACGGGTCATCGGGGCAGCGCATGTCAAGGACATTGAAAGTATTATAGATGTACAGCGAAAAACGCGGGTAGAAACCGCTATACTCAAATTCGGTAAAACACTCGTAAAAGAACGCCATAACATCACTACTGTTGATGAAATGGTTGAATTATTGTAGGACGATATTCTAAAAAACAACAAACTTTGCAAAAAGTAATAGTATAGGATATAATGAGAGACTACTACGAAATACTTGGCGTTAAGCGAAACGCTACCGCAGAAGAAATAAAGAAGGCATACCGCAAATTAGCAGTCAAGTACCATCCCGATAAAAATCCCGGTGACAAAGCTGCTGAAGAGAAATTCAAAGAGGCATCCAATGCCTATTCGGTGCTGTCTGACCCTGAAAAGCGAAAAGTCTATGATACCCGTGGGCATGCTGGTATTCACGGTATGGGTTTTGAGGGTTTTACCAGTATGGACGACATCCTTGCAAACTTCAACGACATTTTTGGACGTGCAACTTACGGTGGATTTGGTGATGCCTTCGGTGATGTGTTTGGACAGAGACACCAGACAACTCGTAACTATCGTGGCGGGGACCTCCGCATTAACCTGACTATTCCCTTTGTTGATGCAGTGCTTGGCGCACAGAAAGAGGTCAGCGTCCAAGGCAAAGGGATAAACCTTAAAATTCCTCCCGGTATTAAAGATGGTCAAACACTACGAGTTCGTGGACACGGAGAGACTATCAACGCAGGCGTATCAGGGGATCTGTTGGTCAAAATATCGGTACAGCCGCATCCAACTTTGACACGTGACGGGTTTGATTTGGTAACAGATGTGAAGGTACCGATGACAACCGCAGCCTTAGGCGGCACCGTTCGAGTACAAACCTTAACGGAGAACGTGGAATTTAAAATTCCACCAGGCGCACAACCGGGACAGCAATTACGCCTGCGTGGACAAGGTATAGTAGACCCATCTGGACGAAACGGCGATTTACGAGTCCGTATTGTTGTGGAAATCCCTAAATCATTATCACGCAAACAGAAAGATTTACTAAAACAACTCGCGAAGACGTTAGGATAAAAAACTTTCTGAATCGGACGTAACACCGCAGCTAATTGTGGGGTGTGCATAAACAATTCCGATGGTAAAATATGCGCTTAAAGTGAATCTGCACGCTCAGACACCACATTAATATGACCAAACTTGAAGTTAAGAATCTAACACATGCCTTCGTCCAAAACAATACGCAATTGCAGGTGTTGGACAAGTTAAACTTTTCAGTTGATACGGGACAATTTGTCGTTTTGCTCGGTCCTTCAGGGTGTGGAAAAAGCACTTTGTTCAATATTATCTCTGGACTCCTCAGACCGCAAGCCGGAGAAATTTACCTCAATGGAAAATATATTCAGAGCAGTCCGGGGGCATTCGGATATATGCAACAAAAAGACCTTCTTTTACAGTGGCGGACAGTCTTAAAAAACGTAATGATTGGACCAGAAATTCAGAAGGAATCACTTGATAAGACAAGAAAAGAGGCACTCAAACTGTTAGCGCAGCTTGGTTTACAAGGATTTGCGAATAGTTACCCAATGCAACTTTCAGGCGGAATGCGTCAACGTGTCGCGTTAGTACGGACGCTCCTTTTTCGAAAAGAAATTCTGCTTTTAGATGAACCCTTTGGCGCGTTAGATGCAATGACGCGTACTGTGATGCAATCCATACTTTTGGATATTTGGGACAAAGGTGGACAGACGGTGCTGTTGATAACGCATGACATTGAAGAGGCACTTCTGCTTGCTGATAAAATTTATGTGTTAACAGCGAGGCCGGGGTCAATAAAGGCAGAGGTTAAGGTCTCATTATCACGCCCCAGAAGCATCACAGACAGAGATTTAATCAACTTGAAAAGCGAATTATTTGATATGTTGCAGGTAGAAATGCAACAGGTGTTTAATATAAACTAATGTATCTATAACCTAAGTTGCTACATAGTAGCACAATCTGTATGAAGTTTAAATAAATATTTCGGTAAGGAGGCGAGGTTAGGAAACCTCGCCAGCAGCAGGTGTACGTCTCTGCTGGCGAGGTTTCCTAACCTCGCCACAGGACCCAATTTATTTTTTATTTTCGTTTAGATTGTGTTTGAAAGGAGATAATTTGTGAAAAAAGGGTTATATTTTTCACCTATAATTCTTGCATGTATTTTTACTTTGTCAGTAATTGGATGTGGAGAAGATGACTCGGTGGAAATCCAATCTGTGGATCCCCCTGATGCAAGTGCTATAGCTGCAGATACTACTATTACTGTGAGTTTTAGTGCCCCTCCGCAAAATCTTACGGTTTCCAAAGGAGAAGTGACTACATCTGATAATACTGCCACAATTTCAGGTCCCTTCCCATTAGGAAAGCTTGACATAGAACTCACATGGGAAGGTGGCAATCGTAGACTTACTTATACCGTAAAAGACAAGGTGGGCGAACCCGTAGTCCCTGAAGGCATGGTGCTAATTCCTGAAGGTGAATTTCAGTTAGGCAGTATCAGCAGAGATGCAGGGAACGTCGAACAACCCGGACATACAGTCTACCTCAACGCATTCTATATGGATAAATATGAAGTAACGAATGCAGACTACAAAAAGTTTGTAGATGCCAACCCGGAATGGCAAAAAGGGACGATTGCCAGCGGGTTCCACGATGGGAATTATCTTGTCAATTGGTCTGAAAATACCTATCCAAGTGGAAAAGCAAACCACCCTGTCGTATCTGTGAGTTGGTATGCTGCCGCAGCGTATGCAAACTGGGTAAACAAACGGCTTCCAACTGAGGCGGAATGGGAAAAAGCTGCACGCGGTGGTGTTGAAGGACAAAGGTACCCATGGGGAAATTCAATTGATGATAGCAAAGCAAATTACAGCCTGAATGTTGGATATGCTGGGAGTACAACTCCTGTAGGTGACTATCCACCTAACGGATACGGTATATTTGATATAGTAGGGAATGTTTTGGAATGGTGTCTTGATACATACGACAAAGATTATTATGACGATCCGCCTAACAAAAACCCTGTTGCTGGTCCCGATAGTATTGAGGTAGTAGTAGAAAATTTTAAGAACATTACATCTTCTCGTGCTTTACGCGGCGGTTCATGGGTTGAGGGTGGACAACCTCGCGTGTGGATCACTTACCGACGGGGTAATGAGCCAGCACGCACGAGTCATTTGATAGGTTTTCGTTGTGCCAAGTCGGTAGCCCCTTAGGGTGATATAGTCCAATTCGAAAATATGTGGACATTTCAATGAACAACAATCCGGACACACGCTCGCGCTGGTGAGGTTAGGAAACCTCGTCAATGTGCAGGTAATTGTGGGTTAGACTATAAACAGGACGGAGCATTCGCCCTTGATAAGGGGGTAGGGGGAAAAGATGCTATTTCGGTGATCTATCTCCCCCGACGCTATCGCTATGGAGGCCCGCCCCCTCAATCCCTCTTATCAGGAGGACTTTTAAAAACATTGCGTAAGTCCTGATAATCAAATCCAGCTATACACCGCAGACCGCAAAATTAAACTCAATAGCGGCCAGAAACACCCCATCAACGCTTCCCCTAAAACTAACCCGATGAAAAACGGGATCGCCCGCCGATACGCTTTTATGCCACCGTTCCGTAAGATAATCCATTTTGCCACCATCGCGATTAGCAGCGGAAACCAAATTACATCAGTTGTCCCAGGCGCAACGCCAATAACATATCCTGCCGGATGAAGTGGACACCACACAAAGCGCGAGCGGAGAAACATGATACCTAAATTCGCAGCAAACGTACCCCCAAGCACAGTCGTTGCTAACCAATCTGTCGGTTTCGGATTGACTAACCATGACGACAGAAAATTGTATGTATCAGCACCACCCGCGTGAATCTGCTCAGAACCGGCAGCCACACCTTCCTGATAAATTGTGTATGGATAGAGAATTAGACTGGACAGAATACCGACGAGACTTGCAATCACTAACACAGTAAACATTGTTCGGTTTCGGACACCGGTCCGTTCCGCCAGCTTAAACGCCTCCAGCTGGTCGGGCATAGGATGCGTGCGGAATGAAGCGTAACTTGCACCACTCAGCCAATTCATCAATGAGAGCATTGTGAGATTGCCTGCCCGTAACCGCCGTGTACCGAGCAGTGAAATCATCATATATTGTGGTGTCAGATAGCCGATTGCATGTATCGGCGGCCCGAGTTCAGCGCGCATACGGGTTAGCCCGACAACAATCAATAGGTAGATACCGATAAAAACTGCGAATGCCCATAACGACATACCTCCCTGAATACAGAAAATAGCGAGCAAAAATAGGGATAAAGCCAATGTAATTAGAGTCGTGCGGTAGGAAATTGCTTCAATTTTTGCTGCCGCACGGTTAGGTCGAATTGCTTGTGATAACACATAAGCAAAGTGCTTTCGTCCATTCCAGCATGCTATAGCAAGAAGTGCAAGTAACGCACCTGCTCCTTGCTCACCTAAAAATGGGTATCCTTGTAACTTTGATACGCCTGTCGCGCTTCCGAATAGCAGCTGCACTTTTTTCATCAAATAGAAGA
Source organism: Candidatus Poribacteria bacterium (assembly GCA_003635185.1). GTDB lineage: Bacteria > Poribacteria > WGA-4E > WGA-4E > WGA-3G > MSPOR6. The sequence goes on from PYJA01000013.1 coordinate 7,691, forward strand.
ATGTACACGAAAACGCTAAATCCAGTGGTAAAATAAAAGAGAAACCAATCAGATAAGGATGAAACCGAAGTGGCGTGCTACCCATCGCATTCCACGGTTTTTGCGTGAAGTACATATTAAGATTGTATTTTCTTATCGGAATTTCCGGTAATATTGGATAGAAAAAATTTAACCCGTTGAGTATATTTATCCCCATCGCAATACCAAAACCGATCCAGAGCAGGCGACTTCTGAAAGGGCGGCGGTTGGTAGTAATTTCAAGTGGAATCTGAATAATCGGATACGCGAGTTTTTCGTTTTCTATCCACTGTTTGCGAATTAAAGAGGTCAAACAAAGAAAGATCAACATTAAGAGAAAGATGACCGATGCCCATGAAAGAATAGGCACAATCCAATAATTTATGTAGCCTTCAGTAAAGAAATTAACGTTACCTTCATAAAAATCATTGACCGTTTTTGGATGTTTGACAACAAGCCATTCAGGAAGATGGTGAAAAAGTAATGCTTCCCAGTCGTTCTCAGGAGTAGCAAAGCGAAAAGCATACGGAATAAGCCCCATCAGACGCGGCATACAGTCGTGTCCTGAAAACGCGCTACCAACTGCAAGCATGCTGTAAACAACAATTAGGTCCCGCTGTGTGAGGGCAGCACCCGGCGCAAAACTACGCACCCACATGTTTAGCATCGTGATAACGAAAATGCCAAACATGACGTTAACAGACATAGCGACTGTTGTCAGGTGTGCGGTGTGCCAAATCATCTCAACATAAGCGATCCAGTAGCTATTGCCGATGATGAGAACAGTACCAATCAATACTGCCCGTTTAGAAATTGGTGACGAGGACTGAAAGTTAGTTTGGCGCATGCTTGTAGGGAGGTGAAGATACGGGTCTTTGAGCGAAACTGTTGTAGGTAATATATCAAAATAAAATGGATATATTTTCTATAATATGTTATACTAAACAATCAAAAGTCTGTCAAGGTGAATTTAAGGATTTCAGAGTCATTCAATTTTCAGTTTTGAATACAGAAGTGCGAAATAACACCTCAAAAGGCGTTAAAAAGAGGTGCAACGAATTGCGATTAAACGCACATAGCCTGAAGATGGCACAACTATAAACGGATTGTTGCGAATTTAATTGAACTAAAATCGGATGGACAAGCTCTCCCACAAGAGGACTTTGCTACTTGGGTAATAATTAGACGAGTTTTGTCCATGCACCGAGCGACAGTGTATCGTTGATTGTAGAATCTACTAAAATAACTGAGGGGTGTGCATAAATATTTGGCGCATCAGCATAGACAGGGACAGACTTTAGGTGCGACATTATTCCACAAAGTGCCGTTTGTAGTCGCGCAATTCATTGCGCCTCTTTGAACTTGTGGACGGCACACGGCGTGTGCCTACTACCTTTAAGCGCATATTTAAATCGGAATTATTTATGCACACCCCTCAAATAACTCAAGTTGCTACGGACAAGATTTCGAGATGGTGGACACTGCTTTTAACTAAAAAAACAAGGCATTTCCGCTGATACTTATGTTTTCTGTTATACATCGGGGTTAGAAACCCCTCCTACAAGAGCGTTCGCAAATAGGTGGCAACTTGGGTTAAAATAAAAATAGGAACTTTTGAAATGGAACTTACTTTTGAAAAAGATGAACTTTTACATGCTCTACAGATGGTTCAGGGTGTGGCAAGTGGGCGGAACACTTTGCC
>PYJA01000014.1 GCA_003635185.1 Candidatus Poribacteria bacterium
ATTTCCCTCACGGAGAGCCTTGCGATGTCCCCTGCAGCATCTGTCAGTGGGTGGTATTTTTCGCATCCGGATGCACGGTATTTCAGTATCGCCAGAATTGGGGATGACCAAGTTGTAGATTATGCAGAACGAACTGGTATGGATTTGGAAACAGCAAAACGCTGGTTAAAACCATTACTTACATAAGTCTCAATCTTGCTTGGTAGGCGTGGTTTATAGTAAATCCACAATTACCTGGATATTGGCAAGGTTAGGAAACCTTGCCAGCGAGAGCGTGTGGTAGGCTTAGTTTATAGTAAATCCACAATTACCTGGATATTGGCAAGGTTAGGAAACCTTGCCAGCGAGAGCGTGTGGTAGGCTTAGTTTATAGTAAATCCACAATTACCTGGATATTGGCAAGGTTAGGAAAAAATCAAGAAATCAACGGTATGAATCCTGGCGAATGCCATACGGGGAATCATGCAGAATGCCACACGCGCATTCTGCCAATGGCATTCATACCGTTGATTTGGCACATTCGTCTTAGTCATTCCCCGGGTATGAATCATGGCGAATACGCATAAGGTATCCGTCATGATTTCCCGCCTCACCAGTGGGCACCTCTTTGCTGGCGAGGCGAGGAATGCCTAAAGACGAATGCGCATAAGGCATTCGCCATGATTCATACCGTTGATTTCTTCCTAACCTCGCCAAAACAACGCGTGGACAGCTGGACACCTCTATCTGTAGCATAAACTGGAAAGTTTGTGCAAAAAAAGCGCAAACTAAAAGTTTGCGGTACAAAAGAAAAACAAAAGAACAGGCAGATACTCAGAACGGATACCTGCCTCGCTGAAACTCGACCTCGGTAGGTGCTAACGTTTTGTCTTCAAAGCACCCCAGACCGTTGATAACTTCTGGATAGGTTCAACACTGAGACCGATACCAGATTGATAATTGCGAATCACTTCTTCTTCCGTCAGTGCCCGATCATAAATCCGGACTTCATCAAAAACGCCTTGAAAAAAGCCTAATGCTTTTCCCAGATCGTTCACGGCACCCAGATAAATAGGTTCTGTATAGGGACGAATGTTGTTAGATGATGTACAAACAAGCCCTCCCCCAATAACTAGCTCCATATCAAAATAAGCACGAGGTAATACACAGCCCTTTCCTAATTCTACTTTGTCAGGCGGTCGAGAAGTCCAAACAATATGGTGCCACTCACCATCCGAAATTGCCTTCTCCCTAACACTGGAAGAGCCAAAACACCTATTACCTCCCTTTTTTATACTTATCTGAGTCATAATTGCATCTTTTTCAGTCTCAATCACCCCATTGATCCGTATATTCCACGTAGCATTGATAAGAATTCCATGACCCGCGTTATTTCTGTCACACGGTAGCTCAGTGACTTTAAAAATCGCACTCCAACTTTCCTTGTAGCTTGTTTTGAACCACGCTTCAAAAGTATACGGACCAATTTGACTTCCAAAATTGCCGACATTTGGCAAACTGACATAATCCCCAACGCCATCTAATTTTATTCCGTGCTTTAGGTATCCACTGGTTATTGTGGGATTTCCCACAATGGTCGCATCGTTTTCACCCCAAACATCCGCAACTGTTCTGCCGTTAATAGTGTTCCTATCAAAAGTCCAATAACTCACGAGTCCATCTGTTACGATAGTCTTTGCAGATGCGTTGACAGTGAGCATAATACCGAGGACCGTGAATGTTAGTCGCAACATGAGCCTTTTCATAACAATACCTCCTTCTATTCTTTATAGCCGCTACCGATTAAAACAGATTAGGGCTGCCCTTTTTTACCGTTCCCCACAGGATTTTTTTTTATCCTTCGGTACAACGGGCAACGCACCCTCTATCCAGTCCGCAGAATGCTCATCTACTTCTCCATCTGTCAACCGTATGAGTTTTTGCGTGTTGAGATCGTAGCGATAAATATCATAATTCGGGTTCGGTTTATCGAGCAACTGTATATCTAAAAGCAATGATTTGTCAGTGCGCATCCAACACATAATGCCGACAAGCAGATTGTCACCGTGGTTTTTATAAAGTCCCTTTACTTCGTGTGACTTGCCATCAAGTGTCGCAATCCTAAGACGGCACCGCAATTTGCCGCCTTGCGGCCACGTGCAATCATCAAACACAATCCTTCGCCCATCCGTAGACCACCTCGGAAAAAAACGCAGCCTATTTTTACCCGGACCCAGATCCCGCAGAAGCGGGCGCTGATCCTCGCCATTCGCTGACATCACATAAATATCTTTGCCAAACTCTGTAAACTTTTCATACACGATCTGAGCACCATCCGGCGACCAGTCGGGAACAGTGGAACCTGTTGGAACTTCACCTTTTACATCTTCAAAACCTGTGAGCTGCGTGACATCCTGCGTCGCAAGGTCTATTACATGCACCTCCCAGTTTCCACTTCGCCCACTGCTAAAAGCGATTTTTTTACCATCCGGCGACCAGGATGGAGAATCGTCGTCAACGTTGTTGTCAGTGAGTCGTTGCACGTTCGTTCCGTCTGCGTTCATGATAAACAGCTCCGACGATTTTTGATTGTTCTGATCCATATATCGGACAAAAACGATCCTTTCGCCATCCGGCGACCATCGGGGGGCAACGTTATTTATTGGCTCCGTGGTTTTTGTGAGCCTGCGCCTGTTAGTGCCATCATCGTCCATCACGTAAATGTCACCATCTATAACGCAAACAATCTTCGCATCAACAACAGACGCACCTACCAAGAACAGACAACAGCTGAAAAAAATAGCAATCAAAGGGCTTAGATGTTTCATTTATAAATACCTCCTATACGAGATACGAGAGCATTTTATAGGACAGACGCATTCCCTCAACCCTCATATCCCCCTTATCAAGTAGGGCAAGGGAGTTAGAGGGGTTAAAGAGGCAGAAATTGGGCTTTTAACCCCCACCTCCCCACACGCTATCGCTATGGGGACCCCTCCCCCTTATCAAGGGGGACTTTAAGAAAAAATGCGTCTGTCCTGTTTTAGAGAAGCGATGCGGATACACCGCACCGCTTCTGCTTCTATCTGCGTCGTCGGGGTCGTTCGATCGTAAATTCGAGTTGGGCGGACGATCTGACCGATCTCCCGTCATCGAAAACGCCATCGCCATCAAAATCGAACTTCAAGCCCAATTCAACATTGCTCGTTGCAGTGAATTTCCCGAATCGTCCTGTCATATCGTACGAGAACCAAGGGAGAAAGGATATCCATCCACCCGGATTGACCCATCCTTTGTCTGAGGCAGAGTCTCTATAAATCGGGTTTTTCCCTCCCCTCCACACAGCGAATCGGTCTGAGTAATAGTACCGAACAGGTATATTACCGCTGTAATTATCAATGTTTGCATACGAACCGGAGTAGACATCAGGGTGATAATAAGAAGCACTCGCCATGGTCTGTGCTGAAACCTTGTGGATATATAGATTGTCCATGTCAGAGGCCTCAGCAGCGGACAGGTTCATCGGAAACAGACAGATTGTAGAAAAAAGCACTAAAAGTGCTAAACTAAAAACGTTCCGAAATGAAAGTTTCGTAAACATAATTTCTCCTTCAAATATAGGGTAGATATACTCTCTTGAGCATATCGTTCTATTTCTCCGTTGAACGCACTTTACGTCCAGCGGTCATTATTGATTGTGACAAGTCCCGAAAGGAGAAAAAGTGAAAAGGAACGGTTCCTCATGCCTCTAACCTTTCGGGCCCGCTGGTTTTCATGTCTCAATAGTCACAGACCCTGTGCCTGTGATAGAATGAAAACCAGCCCTGTCATACTCTACTTATGACACGGCTACGCGCTGGAGTGCACGAACACTATCAGCGCGCCCCCCAAGGGGTTGCGTGCCCCAGTGCCACACACGCACACATTCGTGCATGCGAAACACCTTATGATTTATGGATACCCATCCGTTGCTTTAGTGGCAAGTTTACCTATTGCTTAAAACACAACGGGCACCCCTGCCGTCTAAAGCTAAGCTCTAAAAATCCTTTTTAGAAAAATGGGCACCCATCTTGAGCTTAACTCTTAGACATTATAAGTATATCACATAAATAGTAATGTGTCAAATTAAATTTCAAAAATTTTGAAAAAAACTGAAATTGGCATATTTTTTCGGTACTTGTTGTCTGAATCGCGGATTATTCCTACCTTCCATCTCTACACAAAGCTAAAAAATACCCATCCAATTGTCTATTGGGTTTCGCTATCGCTCTACCCGACCTACAGGAAGATATGCAATTTCTATGCCAACGCCTAAACCGATATTCTACCGATTTTTGCACAAAAATGTGCAGCTGCCGTTGCAGCTGCACAATATCGGGCATGTCTTTTGTACCGTAAACTTTCCAGTTTGCGGTTTGTGGCACAAACTGGAAAGTTTGTGCTACATTTTTTATTGTCTGCATCGCGGATTACACGGATTGCGCGGAAAACGCGGAGAGGAGTTGGTAAAATGAGTTGCTTTTCAAGAAATTACAGTAAACTTTGCATAGGCGTTGGGACATCCCCAACACCGCCTTCCCCGTATGGCATGCTCCATGATTCGGACCGTTGATTTGGTGTTTTCCACGATTCTGAAAAAAAAAGGGGCCAAAAACTGGACACACCGCATAACATGCAACTTCCTTGAAATTTGCAATAATATCTGATATAATCCTTGAAATTTGCAATAATATCTGATATAATCATAATAGTAACTTCAACGAGATAAAAAAGTAATCATCAGAATTGAAAACCCAGGAGAAAACATCATGAATCGCTTTGAAAGAAAACAACGTTCGCTGAATGCCTGTCTGATTGCCGGGATTGTTCATCTCTGCTTTGCCATACTTTTAACATTTTTCCATTACACACAAGTTGCTTATGACTCTGAAGATGCTGTCGGCGTGGAATTTATAGATATGGAAGACCCCGAAAGGCAGAAACGCCGACTTAAACGAACACCTCCAAAACAGTTGCGGACCCCAAAACAGACAGAATCGTTGAGTACAGGCCGTCCGAGACATGTGGCTTCATCTGCTACTTCTAATTTAATTGATGAGACCGTTCGTCCTTCCGAGAAGATTCTGATGCATAGTGCTACAGAATCGGTATCCAAGACTGCCACAAACCTGCCGGAACTCACAACACAAACGGAACAATTGAATAGCCGAACAGCGGCACTTCCGAAGAATGTTACAAGCCCTTTTGAAATAACCTCTGGCGCAGGGAAAGAAAGCTTACGGCAACGGGTTAAAGGTGATGGCAAAGACGGACTTAACAGATTTGAATCGACGGGAGTTGCCGATATTGGAACTATTGGCGAGGGAATTGGAGACGGTGGCAGCGGAAAGGAGATAGGCAATAAGGGTGCTTCTAACCCGTTTGCCAAAGCCCTCGAGCAAATTGGTAACCATATTATCGCTACTCGGACACGTGATAAAGTCAACGTAGTCTTTGTGCTTGATACAAGTGCAAGCATGGGGGATAACATCCAACAGGTTGCCGAAAACCTATATAGTATGACAGATGCATTTGATCTTGTTAACATAGAATATCATTTGGGTATGTCTGAATTCAGCGTTAGGGAAAAGGGGCAAAAAGTTGAAACCCGATCGCTTGCTCCTGATGTGGGTTACCTCCGTCGTCGTATGCAAAAAGTCCAGCTAAGTGGAGATGAAAATGCGCTTGATGCACTTTTAGACACGTTGAATTATATGAATTTTCACGCGGATGCAGATAAACACTTGATCTTGGTCACAGATGAACCCGCAACAACAAGTTTCAGAGAAAAGAATGGTCTCGGGACGATGCGAGCGAGAGTGATTAATGAATCTCAAATGGAGGAAATTCGCGTTAACGTCCTCGGATTTCCTGAAGCTTTTCAACAGGAATTAGCTACGACTACAGGTGGTGTATGGCAACAAATTCCAGGTAGCGTCTATAACGTCGCTGCTCTCCCTAACAATCGCGCTGGAAACCAGGAATTTCTCAAAGTGTTTAGAGATATTGCTACTGATATTCGGAAGAGTGGTGTCAGAGCATATTTTAGTCTTAAATTGAAGTTTGATATACTTGTTGAAGATGGAGAGATTCCTGCTGATAGATTACAACAAACATTCAAGGAAAACGAGATTTGGTTGAAAAATTATGTTTTTCTCGGCGAAAATTCAACAGTTTTAGAGAAGAATCATAACGGTTTGTGGATACTTACTGACAGAGAGAACGAGCAAATTTTGGCTATCCATAGGATTGAAGATAGATTACACGTTTATCAAAGTATCTACCCAAAAAACTGGAATTTAGATGCGAATCTTACTGCGCGGATACAGCAACAAGGTAGAAGATGGACGCTCACTGATTCTCGGAATAACCAAATATACACATTCGTTAAAGACGTTAAAAATAAAAACCTCCTTAAAGTTTACACTGGCGGACAGCCTGGGACAGCTACTCATAATGCTGCGGAACCGATTGTAGACATTATGATCATGTTAGACTACAGCAGGAGTATGGGCGGAAAGTCGCAAGCGATCATGCTTGGATTGAGCACTCTTATTGGTAGACTATCAATTTTACCGATTAAATATCGAATCGGACTCATCCGTTTTGCTGAAGCAAAAGATGCTATTAAGGTTGTTGATGGTGTTGACGTGGCTCAGATGCCACTTAATGAAGTTCTGATAAAAAGTCTTATGGAGGATCCATTTGGTGGAGACGAACAGCTTATTGATGCTATTATTGAAGGACTACCGGAAGTAAAATTTAGCCCTTATGCAAGGCGGTTCCTGCTTATTTTAACTGACGAACCTACTACAGGAAAATATCCTGCCGAGCAAGCACTGGAGCTATGTCAATCGTTAGGGATCACTGCCTATGTCATTGGTCATCCGGACCCCACCGGTTTTCAAACGACTCTTGCGACAAAAACCGGCGGAATCTTTTTCACAATGCCTAAGCATTTAGAGAAGACATATCCAAATCAATAATTTGACGAAAAAAGGAAATGCATGACAACATCAACAAGCACACAACAACATCGGGAAATTGCAGCAGAAGAGGGCCCCGTATCAGTTGCTATTGTAACCGTAAGCGATTCGCGCACGCCAGAAACAGATACAAATGCTGCATTTCTCCGCGAACAACTTGAAGCAGAAGGAAACAGCGTAACAGCTTATCAAATTATAAAAGACGAACCCGACCAAGTATCTGATGTTTTGGACACAATGGCAGAGACTGATGCACAGGTCATTTTATTCAATGGTGGTACAGGAATCGCACCGCGAGACACCACTTTTGATGTACTCAATCGCAAATTAGAAAAGACGTTGCCGGGATTTGGCGAACTTTTTCGGATGTTTAGTTACGATCAAGTTGGTGCTGCTGCGATGTTATCGCGTGCAACGGCGGGAGTCTATCGCGGAAAGGTGGTTATCTCTACGCCCGGTTCAAATGCTGCTGTGCGGTTGGCGTGGGAAAAACTCATCGGCCCAGAATTACAGCATTTGGCATGGGAGGTTGGTCGTTAAATCACTAAATAACCCTGGAAACTCCTCGCTGTTGTTGAAATGAATTACAAACGAAACGTCATGGCAGGTATGAGATGGACACTTGAATGGGTAAGCGCAGCCGAAAAACCGAACCGAGAATTCCTTTTCTTGCTTAAAAAAATTAACGCAGGACTTACGCATTCCCCCTTGATAAGGGGGGTTGGGGGGTTAAAAAGTCCTTATTTTAATGATATTCAGTGATTTATCTCCCCACACGCTATCGCTATGGGGGCCCGCCCCCTAAATCCCCCTTATCAGTGGGACTTTAAGAGAAAATGCGTAAGTCCTGTAACGCTAAAGTAAAACCTATAATTAATGGGAATGGGGCATTTCTGTAGCGTCCACATCTTGTTTGCGGCTCATAGAGCACAAACTGGCAGTTTATGCTACCACAATTTCAAAGTTCACTATAATATGGACGCTTGAACTATTGCACGCCTATCAGGTGTCTCGGAATACGGCGTAGGTCAGCATGTGGGTCGCGCCGTAAGGCGCGTGGTATCTCTAATTCAGGCATTTTCAGTTCAGTGAAAGCAACTTTTTGCTCAGCAGTAAGTTCAGCGTGAATTTCTCGCAAAAGTTTTTCAATTTCTTTGAGCAATGTGCTTCTTTGCGAAAGAAATTTTCTAACTTTGGTGCGAATCTGGTTAAGACTACGTTGCCTTTGTGTAGTGCTCAGTCCGCCATCGTAACGGTAAAGTCTCCTATCACTTGCCATGGCACGATATTCTCTCAAATCTCCATCCAGCTGCTTCTTCTCAAAGTCGTAATCATCAACAATATCACGAATAAGTTTGAGTTTAGGTTGGATTATTGGCTCATATTAAGATTTAGTGCGTTTGACAAGTTTTGATATAAACTCAACGGTGACAGATTTGAGGTTAATAACAAATTCACAGATAGCGATATATCCTGAAAGGAACTTTTTATGAACACCGCGAAAGGGACGGAGAAAGTTACGCACCGTTGTCCACACACCTTCAATCGTGTTGATGTGAGTTTCGCAAATCCCATCCGCATCGTCATCTCTTGCCCATTCACCATCACTATGACACACTATCGCATGGGAACGATCAATACCGTTATAGCCACGCCATCCATCTGTCCGGACAATAGCCAGGGGGAGCGTGAACTGATGCACGTGTGCGGAGAGGGTCGCACTATCAGTCCGATGTGCCACACGCAACCGGACGCGCTTGCTTTTGCGCCCTATTGTGCCGACTATAGGGGGACGATCATTCGCATAAGTGCCATGACCTCTCCGTTTATTCCCACGCCGACGCGGGGGATCCTCTGGGTCTTTATGCGGTTCGCCTTTTTCACCCGCATTTTGAAACATCTCATCTGTTTCTATCTCAGTGTCCGGCAAAGCATCCTCCGGTTGCAGCATCTGGGCAGCATCTTGAAGAACCCGCCTTATAGACAGCACCGTTGGAAAACTTATCCCGAGTTCACGTGAGAGTTGTGAGGAAGAAGCACCTTTGCAAAAACCGCGCAAAAGC
>PYJA01000015.1:0-7600 GCA_003635185.1 Candidatus Poribacteria bacterium
GCTTTTGCGCGGTTTTTGCAAAGGTGCTTCTTCCTCACAACTCTCACGTGAACTCGGGATAAGTTTTCCAACGGTGCTGTCTATAAGGCGGGTTCTTCAAGATGCTGCCCAGATGCTGCAACCGGAGGATGCTTTGCCGGACACTGAGATAGAAACAGATGAGATGTTTCAAAATGCGGGTGAAAAAGGCGAACCGCATAAAGACCCAGAGGATCCCCCGCGTCGGCGTGGGAATAAACGGAGAGGTCATGGCACTTATGCGAATGATCGTCCCCCTATAGTCGGCACAATAGGGCGCAAAAGCAAGCGCGTCCGGTTGCGTGTGGCACATCGGACTGATAGTGCGACCCTCTCCGCACACGTGCATCAGTTCACGCTCCCCCTGGCTATTGTCCGGACAGATGGATGGCGTGGCTATAACGGTATTGATCGTTCCCATGCGATAGTGTGTCATAGTGATGGTGAATGGGCAAGAGATGACGATGCGGATGGGATTTGCGAAACTCACATCAACACGATTGAAGGTGTGTGGACAACGGTGCGTAACTTTCTCCGTCCCTTTCGCGGTGTTCATAAAAAGTTCCTTTCAGGATATATCGCTATCTGTGAATTTGTTATTAACCTCAAATCTGTCACCGTTGAGTTTATATCAAAACTTGTCAAACGCACTAAATCTTAATATGAGCCGAAGATTGGACAAACTGACCTATCTATGTGGGGTTTTGACGAGCGGGTGTCCATACGGTCCACTGAACATCGGGGCATGTTCGTCGGACATGATAATAAGGATATTGGGAGGTTGGTTTGCCAGCACGATATACTACTAATCCAACATGAGTTTTTTTGTAGGATACCACCTCTCGCTCAAGCTGTCAATAGAAAAATCCCATTATAATTTGCCAATCTCTTAAAAAAAGCGCTGCTGATTCTTACCATCTCCATAATGATACCATTTTTAGCAAAAGAATGGGTTGCGAAGTTATAAGTTTGTCATATATAGTGACATTTAGAATTATAGTAGATTTTGGAATTACTTTTACACTCTATGCCAGCGAGGTTAGGAAACCTCGCCTACCGTTCAATATAAGAGGCGCAATGAATTGCGCGACTACAAACGCATCAAACCTCTAAAGAACTGTAAAAGTAATTTTAGGTTTCACTATATAGGGGCATTTTTGTAGCACGGGGAATGCCATTGGGCGAATGCGCCAAATCAACGGTATGAATGCCATTGGCAGAATGCGCGTGTGGCATTCTGCATGATTCCCCGTATGGCATTCGCCATGATTCATACCGTTGATTTCACTTCCAGTTTGCGCACGGATATGCACAAACTGGAAGTTCATGCTACAACATCGCTGGTAGATGCGGTTTTCTAACCGAATGTCCGATTAATTCTAAAGCCTACTATAAACTGCTAAGGTACTAACTGTACCTTAATAGAATCGGCACCTTTCTGAACCATCTCAAAGGCGGTGAGAAAATCTTCCAGCGGAAGTTGATGCGTAACGATATGGCTTACGTCTATAGCACCACTATGAATATAATCAATAGCAAGCGGATATGCATAGGGACCTAAGTGAGATCCGTGGATATTGAGCTCTTTCGTATCGCCTATGATGGTCCAATCAACAGTTACCGGTTCCCGCATGACGCTGAATTCGACGAAAGTGCCAGCCTTTCGGATCATGTGGAGACCTTGTTCAACTGCCTTTGGGTGTCCTGTTGCTTCAATATAGACATCACATCCGTACCCATCGGTTAAATCTAACACTTGTTGAACAGCATCCGTTTCCGATGGATTGATAGTGATATCTGCCCCCAATTTCTGTGCCACATCTAACCGTTTAGAGATAAGGTCAATGGCAATGAGTGTGCCTGGGTTTTTCAGCTTTGCCGCGCCTATCATGCCAAGACCGAGCGTGCCAGCACCTGCTACAACGACAACGTCTCCGAATTCAATGTTTCCGCGTTGAACAGCATGAATAGAACAAGCAAGCGGTTCAATCATTGCTGCACTTGTGGTAGGCATATCAGGCGGTACTTTATAAACAAGTGAGCGTGCGGGGAACTTCATATAGTCTGCCATACCGCCGTTGACAACTGGCTGAAATCCGTAGATGTTGTGGACTTGGCAGAGCCAATACTTTCCGGTTCGGCAGTAGCGGCATTCCCAACACGGGACGATCTGTTCTGCAATGGCGATGTCTCCGAGTTGCAATCCGTACTTTTCACCTGCACCTTCGCCGAGTTGAACGACTTGTCCAATAAATTCATGCCCAGCGATGACAGGTACTTCAACATACGGCTTTCGGTTTTCATCACCCCAAAAAAGGGGTGCGCCTATATAACATTTAATGTCGCTCGCGCAAACACCACAAGCGTTGACCTTAATCACAACCTCACCAGGATCAGCCTGCGGCACCGGGACATCTTCAAGTTGGTAATCTTGCGGTCCACGACACATTATAGCGCGCATCGTTTCCGACATGTACGGTTCCTCGGATAAGTGTGTTATGCCGCCTTGCTTTGGACGAGCCGTTTCCGCGCGCTTGCCCGTGCCAATCCAACATCCAGTGTGATATGCTGGTCTTCAGTCATGCCGAGGTTGATCGCATGCGCTGTTTCAAGGTTGAAACCCCACTCAATCCATTCAGGCCTATCTGCTTCGGGGATATCTCCTGCTACCACAACCTTCATAATACTAATACCTTTGCCGAGGTTGTATGCGCGTTGGATATATTCAAGATGTTTTTCAAAGGAGCCACCCTCTAACATTCTGCCTTCCTTGTTCGCTGTCGTGAGGATAACATCAATCTCCGGATGATCAATTACGGCATCCATGACTGCCCCTGTATATATGTGAGTGGAACAACCGATAACGCGGACTTTACCAGCGGCTTTCGCTTCTCGAAAAGCATCAAACGCCCCTTCACGTTCCCGTGTTGCCAAATCGTCTGGGGAAGAGATTGCATGTAACAACATAACATCTATATACGCTGTTTGCAGTTCGCGCAGTGCTTTTTCTATGCTGGCTGATGCGCTTTTGTGATCTTTGTTAGCAGTTTTCGTTTGGATGACGATTTCTTTGCGGTTAATTTGTCGAATTGCTTCGCCGAGGTGCGGTTGCGTTCCGTAGCCTTCGGCAGTGTCCCAAAACGTAACGCCTTCGTCAAGTGCCTTCAACATCAGTTTAGCACCGGATTCGTGCGTTTTGCATGTGTCTCCGAGTCGCCCCGCGCCGAAGCAGAGTCGTGAGATTTCCAAACCTGTTTTTCCATACGTTAGATATTCCATTTCTGCCTCCACATTTTTAGGTGTAATAACCGTAAGGTAGAATTGCATTTTTCTGTTACGTTCAGTCGTAATTCGTTCAAGGTTTAACATACATTAACCGAATTTGACAAAAAAAGCAACACTTTTTTCTGGCAATAAATCAATTTTTAGTTTATAGTAAACCCATAATGAAACTCAGTGGACATACCATTTTTGATAACATATCCGTTGAAATTACTATTGCAAACAATCGCGTTCAATCAATACGTGAGGTTACATCTGTTGATGGTAACGCGTGGATTGCACCTGCCTTAGTAGATATTCAGGTAAATGGATTTGCGGGATTTGATCTCAATGTTGCTACCGTAACAGCAGCGGATGTGTGCGGGATGGTTCGTGCGCTCTGGCGTGTCGGCACTGGTTTCTTATGTCCAACAGTGGTGACAGCGTCCTTTGAAAGTATTGGTAATTCTCTCCGCGCCGTTGTCCAAGCGTGTGCAACAGACCCAATGGTTGCACACACAGTCCTTGGTATACATCTTGAGGGTCCCTATATCTCGGCAAAAGATGGCCCGCGCGGTGCGCATCCGTTGGAACATGTCAGAGCCCCTGATTGGGATGAATTCCAACGGTGGCAGGACATCGCGGAGGGCATGATACATATCGTAACCCTTGCGCCTGAGAAAGAGGGTGCTATTCCGTTTGTTGAGAAATTGGTTGCCAATGAGATAGTCGTGGCATTAGGGCATACGAATGCATCTGCGGAAGATATTCGTGCTGCAATTGGTGCAGGCGCGAAGCTTTCTACACACCTTGGTAACGGTGCGCATGCGATAATACGAAGACATCCGAACTATATTTGGGAACAACTCGCAGCCGATGAACTCTATGCAAGCCTTATTGTTGATGGGCATCACCTTCCACCTGCTGTTGTCAAGTCAATGGTACGTGCGAAAACGCTTGATAGGTGTATTCTTATTAGTGATGCTACGGCGTTAGCAGGGATGCCGCCTGGGGAGTATCAGTTTGCTGGACAACCAGTGGAATTGACTTCAGATCGATGCGTCCGTTTAGCAGGCACGGAATATCTTGCGGGTTCTGCTATTGAGTTGACACGGGGCGTTGAGAATAGTGTACGATTCGCAGGAATTACTTTGAAAGAGGCGATTTCTCTTGCAACGTTACAACCTGCGCGGCTACTCGGTGTAGAAGAAAATATTGGCAGTATGGATGAGAATAGTCAACCTAACCTGATTTTATTTCAGTGGAACGATGTGAATTGCAAGATAGATTTGATAGCGACGATTCTGGCGGGACAGGTGGTTTATCAGAGAGATAGAAAAGAGATGTGATGGCATTCAGCTGAAAGTTTACTCTTCATCACACCTCGAATTTTGAGTTTGTTGTTTCGTAATTCTTTATTCGTTGTATCCGCGGGTGTCAATGTGGATATGTGTAGCGTAGAGACGAAGATACCCTTTAAACCGAAATTCGTAACCGTTATCAGTTTCATGCACTTCCAGATTTTCATGAGGTGTTTCCTGACCATCTGATAACGTTTCAGGACATGTGCAGATAGGAACAGGCGATTTAAACCATTTCCCCATATCTCGCCAAGATTTCAGTTTTTCATATAGGTCTTTAAGCGTTAACTCCCCCTTATAACTACCGTCAAACCTAATGTCAAGTGCTGCAAATGCTTGATGCAAACTTCTTGGTGCTGCATTTTTGATTGTCCTATTGTATTCTTCATTGCGATATGCTGAACTCAGATAAATTGGAACATCGAAATATTTCCGCAGCTTTTGTACAATTAATATCGTTGGAACAATATTATTCCATAGCTTGCATGGTGGTTTTGAATTTGGTTCATTATTGCCAACTAACAATTCTTCAGGTTTGAAGTGGTCAAGCTCCAACTTACAGATAAATTCATTAAATGTCATACAGTATATACTCTATTTTGCTGAGTCTATTCAGCATTCTCAATTGTATCATCCGGTTTTGTATCAGTTTGCACATTTGTAGAGGGAACATCCTGGTTTTTGGTAGATTCAGACGGTAATAGGTTTTTAACAATTTTTTCTATAGGGACGCTAAAGGTGAGAGCATAGAACCAGTCATGCCTAATGACTGGCTTTGTAAGCCCGGCATCATCTGCTGGATATGCATCACCTACTGCATAACAGTTGAGCCGCTGTACTGGTCCTACCATGTAGCCAGAAGTGAGTGAAAGCAGGAAATGTTCTGAATTGAAGAGGACACTTCCGCCGATTCCTACCTGTAAATTTTTGGTAATATCTGGCCCTTTCAATCCAAGTGCAGCACTCAGTGCTATGGTAGAACGAATACCCATATATTTAAATGAAACCGGGGCTGGAACATGTATCAAATTACCGTATGACAAAGAATATTCCGATATAACCGCTTCCTCAATTAAATCCTGTCTATTGACATATTCGTAATCAACCAAAGGACTAACAAATATGCCTGTTGTGTTAATGATTCCGTTATATTTTGTTTTATCTTCGTCTTGTTTATCAACATTTTGTTGAACCTCAGCGACTACAATATCGTGCCACATACTCACACTGAAGATAAATCCGAACAAAATTACAATTAACGATTGATGTATACGCATATTGTCTCTCCTATTATTTTAACCTAAGTTGCTACATTGTAGCACAAACTTCCAGTTTGTGCATCCGTGTGGCGCAAACTGGAAGTTTAAGAAAATAATTCAGTAATGTGGCAAGGTTAGGAAACCTTGCCAGCAGAGGGTACACCTACTTGAATACTGTCTGAATCGCTAATTATCACAGAGAACGCGGAATTATGAGATTCTTTGTTACTGAACCGTCTCTTACGAAAGAAAATGTCCGAGACACAAAAGCATTTTCCGTGTCCTCCGCGTCCATCCGCGATTCAGACAATAAAAACAGAATCGGGAACATAGACAAGGCACACAGACTTGCCTCTATAAACAAGTGAACAGACTTAACGGGTAACATCCTTGACACAACGAAAACCGATGCCGACGCGGAAACCGGTGTTTGTTGGACTGCTGGCATTGCGATAAGCGACCCGCGCATAGGGTTCCCCTTGGTACCAGGATCCTCCACGGTAAACGTGGGCACTCGATCTATTAACATTTGTGAAGTTATCCATTATCCACTCTATACTATTCGCACCAGATAGCGGATTACGCGCAACACCATTCCGTGGAAATGTAAAATAGAAATCCTCATCATACTCATCCAGACACCATTCCCATACATTTCCCACCATATCATATAAACCATACCCGTTTGCAGGATACCGTCCCACTGGCGTGGTATCGCCCACATTTTTATCGTAGTTTGCATCTCGTGGTGTTATCATATTCCCGTTCGGATATTTCTTTCCTGCTAAACCACCTCGCGCCGCACGTTCCCATTCCGCCTCTGTCGGCAATCGCTTGCCTGTCCATTCCGAGTATGCCATCGCCGCATACCAACTTACATACCGAACCGGGTGGTTACCTTTACCATTCGGATAGTTATTGCCGTTCCAATGTTTTAAGTAATCGCCGTCATGGAAACGTGCCTCAATCCGTCCCTTTTGCCAGCTCGGATTTTCAAGTAGGAACTCCTTGAATTGCACATTAGTCACCTCGGTTTCGTCCATATAAAAAGCGTCAACATAGACAGTGCGCACAGGTTGTTCATTGTTCCTTGCTTCCGCATCGTTGCTGCCTATCTGAAATTCACCCGCGGGGATCAGCACCATGTCTTCAGGGGCAGGCGGGATGTCAGGTTTCTCTGGTTCGGGTGCCGCAACGGTGTAGGTCAGCACTGTCGCACTGTCTGCCCAAGTGAGCGCCAGCGTCAGGGTGCCTTCAGTAAACGGGCCTGTTATTGTTGCATTCACGCCTGTAAGTGAAAATTTGCCGCCTTTCACGTTCAATCCTGTCGGGGTACCATCAAACGTGACGATAATCTCTGTATCTGTCTGAATAGTGCTGCCATCCGCAGGACTTGCTTTGACGAAAGCGACTGGGTCTTCCTCATTTTGACACCCATCCATACCGCTAAGCAAAAGTACCGCGATACAGATGATAATGATAAAGTTAGTGTAAGTTTTCATATAAATCTCCTTTTACAATTAGTTGCAGAATATCAAAAGCGTCCTCTGCCTGTAGCGCAAACTGTTAGTTTGCGCTACAAAAAACCACTGCAATAAAAAAACTCGTACCGAAATCCACTGTGTAAGACAGCGAGTGTACGAGTACATAAAAAACAGTACGATTATGATTACTGATACTGATTTTTTAAAATTATTAACT
>PYJA01000015.1:7620-8110 GCA_003635185.1 Candidatus Poribacteria bacterium
AATAGGACAAGTTATCAACAGAAATATCAGGAAGCGGCGCGCAGAATCCTCGCGCGTCCCACCCAATTGATACGCGTAAAACACATCTTTTTTGCCGTTAGAATCGTTGTGTCCGTTTAACATTGCATTATTCCACTTTAAAAGGAATGCTTACCGAGTTGATTTAATAGTATACCAACCTTTTAATTTGTATGTCAAGTTTTTTTGTTATTAGGCCAGGATTATTTAGTTTTAAGAATTTTCCGTTATTGAGGTGGACTCAAAGTTAATGCCCCAGGCCGGTAGGCGCGGTTTCCTAACCGCACCATAAGCGTCAATTTAGCGTGCATCCAGGCCTGGTAGGTTCGGTTTGTAACCGAACCGGACTGAGCCCAGGCGAATCCTGGGTGTTTTGTTGAGCAGCACTGCTGAGTGGATAGGATAGGTGAAGGTTTCTGCGTCCGATCCGGTTCGGTTTGTAACCGAACCTACTGGCCTGGGGCATTTAGCG
>PYJA01000015.1:8248-78199 GCA_003635185.1 Candidatus Poribacteria bacterium
CAAACCCGGTTGCCAAACCGCACCCGGATACGTCTTGACCGCTACCGGCCCCATCTCATCTATACAGATAACACGCGTCTGGGGCGGAGGCAAACTATAGGCTGCTATGATGGCCCCCTTTTTTTCTACAAACGCCTCATCTTGTTTCTCTGCCTCACGAAACCAACTCTGTTGACGCTTCCGATGCAAACCCTCCTCTTTCAACCACTCCCAGATCGTAGAATCCGAAAGATGAATACCTGTCCTTTCTTTAAACACAGTTTGCAACCGTTTCAGTGTCCACAACTCAAACGGATAATCAAGACTGCGCGGTTTTCGCAATGCTAAATCTATCAATTGACCCCGCACTTCATCTGAATGGATGCGCGGTTTACCACTTTTCGGTTTATCCGAAAGTCCCGCAATACCATCTTCATTGAAGCACTTGACCCAACACGCACCCGAGTTGCTTGATTTGAAACCTGCCTGTTGTGCTGCTTGTGTCGCTGTGAGCGTCTCGTCATCAAGCATGCTCACAATCATTTTCGCACGCTGCACCATCCGATAGGGTTGTGTGCGTGACCCCGAAAGTGTCCGCAGTTGTTTTGCTTCTGCTTCATTAACCTCACGTAGGTGATGTACTCGTTTACCCATCTAAATTCTCCTCTCCATTTTTTGACCTAATAGTTTTTGAGCCAATAGATAGAAGAATTATATCATAAAATCTTGACGAGTCAACCACTAAAGTAGTCCAATGACGATAAAATAGCATTTAGTTTCGCTATGGCCCCTCTTCAAGCGTGTGTATTGTGCCGTGCAGATAACAATCCAACGGAACACCATCTGCAAACTTGCCTTTGATGTCAACATGGAACTGCATGGTAGGTGTCAGAGTCGGTATTTTGAGGAAAACTGTTTTGCCATCTTCGGAGAGTGTTATAGATTGGACGGGGTGCATGTCTCTGCCTTCCGCACCGGAATGTTTCAACTGTGGGGAACCGTAGTCTTTAGACCAACGATACTCCCAACTTTGCACGCGCCAGTTTTCTGGGTTTGTCGTAGATTTTGCCTCAAGCGGGGCATAAAAATCTATGATTAAACCATCCTTAACAGCGCGAAACGATTTCGGTGTGCGGAGGGGTGCGCCTGTCATCCGTATCCGGTAAAACCCAGTATCTTCCTGTTTGTTGGACGACCAACCGAATAGACCTGCAAGATAGAGATCACCGCTGATTGGATGGAATCGTCCACGCATCACACCTGTGGGAAACTCCAAACCCATTTCGGTAACAGCACCTTGTACAGTCTCTCTTGTTTGTTGTTGAAGAACGGCGTATACTTTTCCTGTGCCGTAACTGATAGAGAGGACAGAATCTTCCATTTTTCCCCAGGTATCTGTTGGAATCCAGACTAATGTAGCAGGAGAACGGTCAACAAAAGGCGCTATCCAGCAGAGAGGCGGTTCGTAAGTAGTTGGAGGGTTATCGGGTGGGTACCATCCCAGCAGATTTCCGTAGAATTTGCCGGGGGCAGTGATTCGGTTCAGTCGGTTTGCAGGCATCCAGTAGCCTTCCTGGTCAGTGCCGTAGAATATCGGCCCAGGACTAATTCCAAGCCCATTTGATGCGCGAAATCCATAAGCAATCACGGTGGATTGCTTTCCATCTGGTGATACTTTGATGAGTGTACCGTGGTGTGGATGTTGGGCAGGTAATGCGTGCCGCCCCGACTTCATATAGTAGAAGTTCCCCGTTGCATCGGTCTGCAGATCCATGCACTGCTCGTGAAAGTGTTCACTGTTGTAAACGTCATTGTTAAAATTTTCGTAGAAATCGGTTTCACCGTCTGTGTTGAGATCTACGAGTCGGGTAATCTGGTCGCGTCCGAGAACGTATATTTGCTGGTTGACAATTTTCAGTCCGAGCGGTTGATTCAATCCGGTGGCGGTCCGTTGCCATACCAGTTTGTCCAAAGTCCCATTGAGTCCGGTGACTGTCCAGACATCTCCGTTCCAGGTGGAAAGCGCAGCACGATTGCCATCAGGGAAGAAGTCGAACCCACCGAAACGTATCCACGATTCCCACGGATTTTGTGAGGGCCAATCTATTTTGTCAATTGCGAACGGTTGGCTGGGGTCACGTCCATCATTTGCTGCTAACCTTGCAAAATCAAAGAGGTTTGGTTCGCTACCTTCCCATTTAAGCACCGTTGCGGTTGTCCCTGCGGGAAGGTGAAGAGAAACACGTTCTGAGTTGATAACCCACTTCGTTCCATCAATCGGTTCTACCAGGGCTGCAGCAATTAGAGGTGGTTCTTGAAGACGTTTGTAGAGAGTTTGCATTTCGTCGGGAGAGAGGGCGCGACTGTATAAATGCATTTCATCAAGTTTTCCTTCTAACCATGGGGATTCTTCAGGGAAATTTTCTGCGGTGAATCCGAGTCGCCAAACATCATCTTCCAATTCATCATTTGGCTTGAGAGTGCCTTTGCCGACAATCTCGCCATCCAAAAACAGGGTCACTTCTCCACTTTGATACCGCCACGTCAATCCGACATGATGCCAAGCACCATCAACGACTGATTTACCTTTTCCAGTAGCACTGGTAACGACACCGACCCAACCGACATCAAATGCCAATTGTCCATTTCTAATAAAAAAGGTTTTACCGTTGGGCACCCACTCTGGATCCTCAAGTGCTTCAGAGATGATTGAACCGTCGTCTTCAGTGGCAATCCACGCAGCAAAGGTTAGGTCGTTAGTGTCAAAATCAAGGGCGAAGTTTTTGTCAAAACGCGCTTCCACATCACCATCGAATACAAGACATTTGTCCCTTCGTCCATCTTCCCAGCGAACCCCATCAAGGGTAATTGTTGATTCTTCAGGTGTTTCACTTGCTGTGTGTGAACCGTTGCCTTCGTCAAAACGCCAATGTCCGATTAAAGCGGGGTTGTTTTTGTTTCCTTGTGTTATCCCGGTCTGTGCGGTTTTGTCAGAGGGGAGTAGGACAGCGATATGTTGGTCTGCACTGCCGACATTGCCAGAGGCAGGTGTTAGATTGTCCATTGATAGCAATTTTGGTAAGTATCCATCTCTTTGAAGATGCCAAGTCGCAGTTTCCTCATCGATTTTTAATGTTTCCAGTTTGATTCGTCGCTGTATATCGGTGTGTCCAGTCGTGACCAGTTTTTCTGACCAGCGTTGCGGCCCACCCTTAATCAAAGTCGTCAGATCTGTCACAGGAGGTGAGGTCTTAACAAATTCTCTCCATGTATCTAAGTCGAGTGTATCATGGACTGCTGGAGTAATCAGAATTTTAGTAGAGACTGCTTCCTTAGATGCCGGGAATCGGACGCGGATCTCGTCCTGTGTAGTCTGCCACTGTGTGCCTTCCGGTGCGTTAACCAATGCAGCGAGTAGGCTGCCTGGTTGTCCAGGTTCTGTCCCAGGTGGACACAGAGCGACCCCGGTACCGCGTGGAAATTCAGGTAAAGCGGATGCTTCTCCGCCAGTCATTGTTGCGATACGGACAAGTGTGCTTGATGTAGAGGGGCCGAGATGGAAAGTTCGAGCAAAGGCAAGTCCCTTTTCTCCGCTTTCAAGTGATGGGGTTTCCAGCACAGACCGATTGCCCACCGTATACGACAAAATAACGCGGTTTTCGTGAAGATACAATCCTTTCCAATGTGCCCAATCTCTGGGTAAAGGACCGAAAGGAACATCTCGTGTATCCTCAAAGCTGCCATCCTTCGCCCATCCTGGACCTACAGGATTTTGCCACAGCAGTTTTCCTTCTATTGATGGATAACTCTGATGCCAACCGTTGAATTCAACATCTGCGAAGTCAATCAATCCATCTATCCAACCCGCTGAGTAGCGCAACAGGTCTGTGTCGAACACCACTGCACCACCTGTGAGTTCCGGCGTAAGCGGGATAATAATGCCTTTGTAGGTTAGGTTATCGGCATTCGCTGCGACGGCTGTGGACAGGAATGGGCCGTAGTCCATATCTCGCCACGGCTGTCCAGTTTTAGTATGCCAACCGGGAACATATCGTCGCGGTGCTTCACTTTCAAGACACCAATAGACACCGTTGACGATGAGGCGCCGAAAATCGCTTACTTTGAAATCTTCTGGATGTCCCATTGTGGTTGTGAACACACGTCCGCCACCAGAATGGGTGTGTGTCCAAGCAATGGGATTGACAGTCTCATCACCACCACGTTCACCTTCTGGCAGGACGGGTCGTCCTTGCACCAAGATTTGGGCATCTTTTGGTGGATAGTTGGGACGCACATGGTAGGTCCAGGATCGGACGTGGAAGGTAGGGCTCACTCCCGCAAGGATTGGGTGATCACCGACGATTGTTGCATCGGTGCTTGCCTCGTGTCCGTAGTGGTATATCCACGGTGCGCCGAGTTCGCGTGCACCGAAATTGTTCCATTTTGTAGCACGCTCGTCTTCCTCTTCGTAGGCAAAGGCGTGTGTCGTTGTGCGGAAGGCGAGGATAGGACCGCCACGGTCAATGTATTTTTGTAACAACTCAAGTTGGTCATCCGGAAGTTGGCGGAATCGCAGGTACAAAACGAGTAGGTCTGCGGTTTCAAGAGTGTCAAGCCCATTTATGCTATTCTCTTCACCGCCCTGTAGTACTTCGTCAATGAGAACTGTGGTACGGAAGTCATACTGTTCTTCCAATACCTGAGCTAACGCGGGCATCGTTACTTCAGAACGATATTCATTTTCACCTACAACGAAAACAATATGGGGTTGTGCATAACCGATGGATGCAAATATACTAAACGCGAACGAGATACATAGAAGATAAATTGAGATACGTTTGCCGCATTGGATAGAAAGTTTGTTTGGGTAATCTGGTTTTGACAAATTTTGTTCTCCCGAATGAAAATGTTTGGTTTGCATTATGCGGATTGATGCCAAGGATTTTCCATCAAATTGATGATGAAATAGCAATCCTCATAACGCTGCAATCCGATAATTGTTTAGTTATCAGAGTATAATAGTCTACGGAAAAAATGTCAATAAATAATCAGGACTGTAACGAGTTGTGCTGAATAACCATCTGTGGAACTTTATTTCACAAAAAAATGTCTTGTAATACCAAATTAACAGGATTTATCTTGTTTTATTAGAGTCAGGCAGAATACGCCAAATCAACGGTATGAATCATGACGAATCATGTAGAATACCATACGGGGAATGCCTAAATGGCATTCATACCGTTGATTTGGCGTATTCTACCACGCGCATTCGTCTTTAGGCATTCCCTGCCTACTGAGAATTATCGCGTTTATTTGGTGTTAGATAGCCACACCGGATTAGAAAATTGTTGTAAGGTATTTTGTAAAATTACTGGATTTTCATATCTGCCCAAGTCGTTGTTAGTTTGTTTGTATCAGGAGCAACATCGTAAACGCCTTCAGTATCCAAAGCAATTCCAGCTACATAATTCAATCCTGTAAGAATATCTGTGACATTAGAACCGTCAAGGTTTGCTCGTTGGATTTTTCTCTTATGTATTATTTTCCCATTATGCTTTTGTGTATCCCTTTCTATCCAGTATATTTTACGGGAATGTGGATCTAAAGCAATATAGGTAGGAGCGTTGAGATCCGAAAGAAAGGTTTCAATATTCTTCCCATCAAGTGACGCTGTTCTTATTACCCCCATGATAATTTTAGTCCAATACATTTTTTTGTTAACCAAATCAAGTGCAATTTTGTCATGATATATCATACGAGGAGGAAGATTCTCATAATTTGATCCATTCATATCCACACGGGCGATATTATCATTTAATGAATCTTGGAAATATATCTTACCGGCTTTCACATCAAGTTGAATGTCTTCTGCATCCACTCTTATATTAAAAACGCCGCCATCCACAGGTAATATTGTAATATCTTCAATATTTGAACCGTCAATATCTGATCGCGTCATTCCCCATGGTGCCCACATATTACCCCAATATATTTTTTTGGCACTTGTATCTAATGTGATTGTGATTGGAGAATGTATCCGTTCAACTTTATCCGCATTTAAAGCTTGTGGATCGTAGATAGTTTCAACTTTCGTTCCATCAAGGTTTGCACGTTTGATGCTATGTCTCCAACCAATCCAATAAATCTTATGGTTCTGAATATCCAAAGCGATATCCCTTATCAAATCATCATCTGTTAAGACACTTTCTACATTAGTACCGTCGAGGTTAGCCCGTCTAATTTTATCAGATTCTGTCCAATATATTTTAGCGCTTCCTTGCCCGTAACTTATATTTTGGACAACAGAAGTCAGCAAGATCACAACGAAAATAAACACAATCCATTTTTGCGTCAAAACACGATTTTTCATGATTTAGACTCCTTCTTTTTTAATTCTGTAAAGTTTTTGGCATTGATTATTGAGTTTTACTTGTTCTCATCCATAGACACTAATTTGTCAAGATGCGGTAGGAGAGAACTCCTGTTCCCGACAGATCGAGATCTGGAGATCGCGCCTACCATTCGGATTAGGTATAACAAGTGACAAAAACTTTATACGCCATGAGTTCGACATGGGGCATGTTTAAATGTTGCAATGAAATAGCGGAGCATAAAGCCTTCGCCTTACAATTTAAATTTAATCAAATGTCTATGTATTTTTATCAGGGCCTCCGCATTTTTTCTTAAAGTTCCACTGATAAGGAGGATTGAGGGAGTTATACCATTTCTATCAATTTTTGTCCATTAGCTGTTGTTAGAAATGAAGCGGAATGTGGCACAAACTGGAAGTTTATGGGACAAAAAAGAGACATTATATATCAGAAATGGTATTAGATCTCTGAAATAGCACCTTTTAACCCCTTATCAAGGAGGAATGCGTAAGTCCTATTTATGAAAGACCATCCCAATACTTCCACATATCTTCAGGGGTATCAAACTTAATCTCATCCAGGTCTTTCCTGCGGTACCTACCGATGAGTGCAATTCGGACGTTGCGTCCGCAGTTCGGTCCGGCAGTATGACTCATTTGGTGATGCCAAAAACAGACATCTCCACCTTCACCTGTGAATTCATAACTCGGTCCCAAATCAAAGGGAGCAACGCCACCGGGAAGGCTATCCAGGTCATGATGTCTAAAATATTCCGCCCAGATGCGATGACTTCCAGGCCAAATAGTAAACCCACCCCCCTGTTTTTCAACTGTGTCCAGATAGACGCTTGCACCGAGTGTAAAAGCACCGATGACCCCCTTTGGGACACCGTTTGAAGGGGTATGGTATCCGTCCAGATGCCCTAAAGGTTCGCGCCATTCTCTGTCCGGATCCGGGAAATTGATATGTGGACCTGCACCGCCATCGGGGTGTAGTTTGCCTTCACCTACCATCTCCTCAGCCATTGCGAAGACGTTGTTACCATAGATTGTTCCCTTGATGACATCTTCGCCACCGATAGGGGCAGTGCGGTATCCCTTGCGAATCCAAGATTCTGGGTCACTTCTATCTTCTTCAAGTGAATCCCAAACTTTATCTAAGGCGGCGTCAATTTCTTCCTGATTTAGCGCGCCGCGCACAACCAGATAACCGTTTTCTTTAAAAAATTCTTTATCTGCGTCTGTTAGCAAAGCCATAGTTTTATTCCTTTTTATATTTAAGCGTTGACAACAAATCCGTTCTCTTTAACTGCTTTTTGATACGGTTCTTCATCTATTCTCAACCCAAAGCCAGGAAGATCAGGGACCTTCACATAGCCATTAGAAATAGAATAGCTGGAGTCGTCTATCCCTGGTGTTGTTGCATGATCCCATTCGACAAATTCAAATTTTTCAACTTTCGCAGCGAGGTGACCCGTGACAAAATTGCCGTAGTATCCGCCATAGTGATGTGGTGCTGTGCCAACGCCAGCTGCATCCAATTCCGGTCCCAATTCAAGCCATCTTGAGAAGCCAGGATGAAAAATATCGTATTGCACAATGTCAATAAGTCCATCTTTCGCCCAATTAACTAAATGGGGGGATGCACCACCTTCACCATCAGCGATTTTAGTCTGTATCCCTTCTGCATTTAACCATTCTTTCAGTAAACTATAGACGCGTGCGTCCTCGTGGAATGCCTCTTCCATCCAATACACGTTTGCGTCTGCTGCGCCACCCAATACCTGTTTCGTGATATTAAGATTGTAGCCGTTGTTTGCGTCAATTAGAATTGTGGCATCCGGTCCCACGGCATCGCGCACTGCACAGATAACATCAATATCGCGTTGTGTGCCTTTTTCAAGCGGCATGTGCATTGCACCACGCCCAACCTTTATCTTGTAAGCATTGTGCCCGCGTGCCTTTCCCTCAAGTGCTTCGGACGCGATGAGGGCAGCAGCTTCTGCGTTGTCCTCAAGATGTAAGTCATCAATGTAAAGTGAAGTGTCGTAGCACGGTGCTTGAAAGTCGCCATCTTCACCAGATAACATCGCATAGACAGGTTTCTGCTCTAACTGCCCAACCAAATCCCATAGTGGATACTCCATGAACCGATATTCTTCGGTCGCGCCGTTTTCTGCGTCAAAAGCCTCGCCCAGTTGAAATCCTACGATTGCTTCTGCTTTTTCGCGTGAAATTGACGAAAACCCGATGCCACTTGCACCGTCAGAGGTTGTTATGCGTGCAATGGGAGGTCGCACATGTAAGCCGTGTTCACCGAGCCGCGAGTTGCAACCGGCTTTGCGTGGTCGTTCACCTGTCAAACGCGCCCATTCAATACGTTCTATTTTTACATTTTCCAAGTTGTTCTCCTTATTTACACTGATTAAACTACTGCTATATCCACCTATATTTATGGTTGAAAGTCGCGACCAGGAGGTCGCTCCTACAGAAGAGGTATTGTCATAAACAACGGTATCTAAGATTTAAACAATTTACCCACAATTGAAAGTGGAAAAAGCATTACATTTGCGTTTGAAGTAAAGCAATGCTTTTCGGGTCTAATTTATTATAGTTCTCTATTTCATATCGGTTGCCATCAGCATCTTTAATGAGGACACGTCCGCTTTCAAGGGTGACAATATCGTATCGGGTCCGGATTCCGAACTCCACATCGCCTTGAGTCGTTTCGACATCCCACGTTGTAACACCAAATTGCCCATCAAGCGAATTGATTTTAGTAATTTTCGGCATAAAGTATCGTTTTTGCAACTCGTCCATCAAGACATCGCGAGACTGGGGTGTAAGCTTTCGGACATCCTCCACAATTCCGATTTCACTTCCTTCGCTATCTAATAAGGCTATGTAGCGAACCGTTTCGCTTACTGGAAAACTACGCACAGGTTCAACCTTCGTATGTGTTGTTCCATCGGGAAGTTGCACAACCAGTTCTGCATAAGCGTTGCGAGCAATGCTGACTTTGCTTGCGTCAAGGAATTCTAATTCGTCCGTAACCTTTATCGGTTCATTCATTAGTGTGCCTCCTGCAACCTACTACAGACTACCATGCGCGAATTTTGGATAGTTCGGTCTGTTTTTGACACAGATTTGCATAAGTGCCATCTTTCGCAATTAATTCCTCATGTGTGCCGATTTCGTCTACTTCACCCTCTTTTAGCACAACGAGTCTATTGGCATACTTTAGAGTTGACAATCTATGCGCAATTGCGAACACTGTCCGCCCTTGAACGAGTCGCTCTAACGCTTCTTGGATTTTAGATTCTGTTTCAGTATCTATGGAAGAAGTGGCTTCATCAAGAATTAGAATGCGGGGATTTTTTAAGATAGCACGTGCAATAGAAATCCTTTGCCGTTCACCGCCAGAAACGCGTGCGCCACGCTCTCCGACCATTGTATCATAACCGTCTGGAAATTTGATAATAAAGTCGTGAGCATTCGCGGCTTTGGCTGCAGCGATGATCTCATGCCGAGAGGATCCCGGTTTTGAATAGCCGATATTTTCAGCGATTGTTCCCGCAAACAGAAACGGATCTTGCAGCACGACCCCAACCTGCTGGCGTAGTGCCTTAATCCGGATATCTTTGCTGTTGTGTCCATCTATAACGATTGTGCCTCGGTTTGGATCGTAGAAACGGGTAATCAGATTCACAAGTGTGCTTTTTCCTGCGCCACTATGTCCAACTAATCCTATCATTTCACCGGGTTGCACGTCAAAACTTATACCATTTAGAGCATTCTTTTCGTTATCGTAAGAGAAATAAACATCCTTAAATTCAATTGCACCTCTGATATTCGCGAGTGCCACAGCATCTTGTTTGTCTGCAACGCTTGGTGGCGTATCCAAAATTTCAAATACGCGTTCTGCTGAAGTGCCTGCCCGGATAAATCTTTCATTCATTTGGCATAGGGTGTACACAGGGCCGAAGAATTGCATGATGTATGACTGAAACATGACGAGAATACCCAGTGTTATATCGCCTTGGAAGAGCTGCCAACCACCTACTAACCAGATAATGATAGACCCTGAATAGGTAAAAAGTTGCATCATTGGACGGTAGAGTGATCCAAGTTTTGCCGCATTCATTTCTCCAGAAAATACTTCGTAAGTCATCTCGCTAAACCGGCTTATTTCATACCGTTCTCGTGCAAATGCCTTGACAACACGCACCCCCGGAATCGTACTTGCAAGGATTGTGCTAATGTTTGCGTATCGTTTCCATAACACATGGTATACTTTGCTCATCTTTTTCCCAAAAAAGATAGTGAAAAAGATAAGACAAGGGATCGGAATTAACGTCCATAATGCAAGTTTCCAACTGAAAAGGAACATGATAATGCACATATTGATGAGCGTTAGAGAATCACCGATGATATCCTGTAACCCATTTGCAATGAAATCGCGTAGTCTTGATACATCATGTGTGATCCTGGACATCAGATTACCTGTGTCGCGTTCATGGAAAAAGTCAATAGAGAGCGCGTTCAGATGTTCGTAAGTTTCGTTTTGGAGTCGGCGCGTGATATTCTGACCTACCCATGCCATCATATACCCACGCACAGACGAAACTGCCATCGTAAAGACTCTAATCCCTGCCATGAATGCAACAAGCCAAATTAGATGTCCAAAACTACCACCGAGTGGCATGCTGCCGAACCATCCACTCAGAACATTTTTTATGCCTTCCAGATGTCCCCAACTTGTTTCGGGAAGCTGTTCGGGAACCGGTCCTCCGTTGTCAACAGCAGCAGAGATAACAGTTCCGGCGGGGTCAAGGATATTGTCAACTAACTCTTTACTTAGAATAGGTGGAAGTACAGCAACAAAACGAATTACCAGCATCAACAGGAACGCAGGGATCATGATATATAAAAATGGGATTGCATATTTGAACAAGCGAAAAATGAGTTTACTATTTTGAACACAGTTTACACAAACCCCAGACCAAGTTGGGATAGGTTCGCCGCATTTCTCACATCTGCTTTTATCGCCACCTGGCTGCATGCCAGGGTTCCCACCAGGGCCACGCCTACCACGCCTTCTGCCACCTGATCCGGGACCGCCTCTGCCACGCGCACCATCACCTGAATCGGCATCCTTAAGTGCAGGTAATTTTTCTAATTCTGAAACAGCAAGGTTGAATTTTGGGGTTAACCTTTTAGAATAGCGCGCCAATTCAAAGGCATTTTCTGATGTCGTAACCTTGAGTATGTTATTGCCGTACATCTCAAGGATTTCAATGTCTTCAACGGAGGTGAGAGCCACCTCTCGCATGTCGTGTCCAAGGACACCGCTCTGATTGAAAGCAATCAGTCGTTTATCTGTAGCTAATAACCAATCTTTACCATAAGTGCTGTCAAACCGCAGATCGGTTGAAACAGCAACTTTGATTTCCTCCCCTTTTTCAAGTAGTTCTTGTGCCTGTTTTTGTAGGAGTTCAGGCACATCTTCCTTCGTCGTTAACTCGTTGTTCCCCTTTTTTCGGCGCGGTCTACCATTAAAAGATCCCATCCGGTGAGATTTCCCACGCCTTGAACCTGACATCGGATTGTGCATAAATCAACCCCCACAGAATTAATTTATAGTAGACTTTAGAATTAATTAGACATTATGTTCGGTTAGGAAACCGAACCTACCGGGGTGTTGTAGCACAAACTTTCAGTTTGTGTCCGCATCTGCACAAACTAAAAGTTTGTGCTACGGAAGTGTCCCACTAATTATAGGTTTTACTATAAATGACTTTTCTTTTTAACGAATTTTAGGGGGAAAGGTTGAATAAAAATATAACGCTGTGGATGTCCTTTAATCTGGATGTTCCGATTAATAATCGATCACTTCTAAATCTTGCATCCGCTCAAGCGCAAAGACACGATTATCTTGACGCAATTCACAGAATCCCTCTACACACAACGTCTGACCAGAATCCCGACTGTTCGGTATATTAAATAGCCGATCTGGCACAACTGTGCGCGTCATCCACGTCTTAGCGTTCGGCTTCTTATAGTCAAACCGAATCTTTTGATTATTCTTAATAGCAGATTGGATCTCCTTAACTTGTGGCGCGAACTCTGATTGAGACGGATTCAGGGTAAAACTATCAAAAATATCACCTGGGCCGTGCATACTCTCATGACACGGTTTGCAAATCAATTCGAGATTATCCAACTCGTTCGTTCCGTATTCACACAAAGGAATCTCGTGGACCAGATAAACGTCTGCTTCCTCTCCGCAGCTTGAACAGATTGAACCGTTCTGCTGAATGAGGTGGCGTTTGCGCTCATCCCAATCCGGCGGCCAACTCGGCAAGAAATCATAAATTGAGGTTAAAGTGTTTTTCAGTTTTGTAAGTTCGGAGGATAAACTTCTCACCTCTTCCTGCGATGCGGCCTCTCCATTTGCAACTTCAGTCTGTGCAAAGAGAGACAAAATGAGTTGTGAGTTCTGTCTACGCAGAACAGCCTCAATTTCATCTTTCCGCATTTGCAGCTTAATCAGACAAGAAGAATGGAGATGGTTACCGTTAGATAGATCGATATCATATTCATAGTCGGCATATTGCTTACACACGGTACAGTAAGGCATTTTACAATCCTCATTTTAATTGTCAAAACTTTCTGCTGAGGGACGTTCCTGCATAACAGGAATAACATAACTCCGAATCTTAAAATCTTCTATTTCTTCTGTCTCAGCACGGGGTTCTGGATTGGTGCGATGGTCAAAGACAACATAGTAACCCTCTATAGCGCTTTCTAATTTGAGATATGATGCAAGTTGCCGTTTACCTTTCTGATAACTCACTTCGCCTCTCCACACTTTTGTTTCAACTATGTATTTTTGTTGATTATGCGTGATGAGTAGGTCCATCCTACCGCGTCCGGTTTGCACCTCAATGTGCATAAATCCACCTACTAATCGGACAAACTGCTCAAGATACGCAAGCAGCAGATGCCGCCCTACAGATTCTTGCGGTGTATCAGGCACTTGGAGTATTTTAAACCCCACCCGTGCAATGAAATCTCGAAAGTTATCAAGCAGTGCTCCCATTTCTATATGTCCAGTCGTAGAAAGGTAATCGAGAAAACCTTCGCGGGTGTCTTCAGGTAGATATTCCTGCTCTAATCCGTTCACTGCTGGTTTGAAGGTTTGTAAGATACAATAAAAATAAATTGGGTTCGCAATTTCACACATGCCATCTGTGCCACTTTTTATCACGCCATAAGTTGCAAGTTCACTGATAAGATCATCGCGAAGATTAAAAGCCATCCCATCATCAGATGCAGTGATTCTCATCAAGATACTTGCAAAACGTGGATTTCTGCGGATATTTGTTGTCAAATGGTCAATGTTCGTATTGCGTTCATGAAGCAGCTGGAAGTGTGCCTGTGAGAAGTGATCCATCGTAATTGATTCTGTCTTTGGAATGTCAAGCTCATCGGTCAGTATTTGTGCGATTCTATTGACGAGAAAAGGCTGCCCTGCAGTCTGCTTATGGATAGATTCAATTACCTCTGGCAAAAAGGATTGTCCGACTTCTTCCGTATACTGCTGTAAGAGTTCATGCACTTGTTCACATGTGAAGTTTGAGAGGTGGAATTCATCTTGAATGTTGAAAGGTGATATAGAGCGGTCATAATTGAGTTGGGCAATACTTTTAACACCGACAATTCCAACGCTATGCGGACATTTTGGAGTTGAATTTGAAACATAGATACGACGAAGTGAGCGGAGAAAACCTACTAATGCTTCTTGCGGGATACCGTCAAATTCGTCTATGATTAGGATAACCCGATGCATATCATATTCAGCTTTTAGTAAAGCTTCAAACTTCTCAAAGAATCTGCGCATTGAGACTTGATCGGTAATATTCGTATTTTCTAAAAATTGACGAAGTGTTTCTGAAAGTGTGTGTCCT
The DNA here is from genome assembly GCA_003635185.1 of Candidatus Poribacteria bacterium. Classification (GTDB taxonomy): domain Bacteria; phylum Poribacteria; class WGA-4E; order WGA-4E; family WGA-3G; genus MSPOR6. The sequence goes on from PYJA01000015.1 coordinate 22,568, forward strand.
TTTTTTTCGAAAACATTTACTATTTCATCACATAAATCTTGATAGAAATAGTTATAAAATGTTGACGAAGTGGATTCTTCAAATTCCTCAAAATTCAATGGTATAGGTAAGTAGACCGATTCATTATAATTGAAAATGTCAAGGGCGCGTTGAAAGAATGTTGTTTTACCCGTCTGGCGCGGTGCAAAGATAACGATATAACGCCCATCTTTGATGCGCGCAATAAAATCGTCGAGCTCGGCAGCACGACTAACAACATAATTCTTTTCTGGATGAACAGGGCCTTGTGTGCCAAAACGTCTCATTTGCTTTTCCTTATCTATAGTATCTCACACAGATAAGGATACCATAGGAATATAGGATTGTCAGGGGCGTGTACTGCGTGAGCCTTCTCTATCCAGCGGTAGAAAGTGGTGAATTGTGGATTTTGTTCATTGTTTTCTTAATTCTTTCCAAATGTCGCCGTATTTGTCCATAAATTCTTGATAATTCGGCAAATTCGTATTGTGTCCAGGCTGTTCTGCATGGCAACCAACACAGAGTGCTTTCAAGTCTTCTGGACGGTTATGTGAGGTGCCCCTCAAATGGTGAGCATGGAGAAATTTACGTTCAGTTTTTAAATTTAAGAATATACCACATTCTTCGCATTTCCATCCTGCCCTTTTGCGACACTGTAGTGAGATCAAATTCCAATCAGGTGGATAATTTGAGACAGTACCTGTTGTTGGAGTAGTCTTGGGCCCCAAAAGACCATCTCTTGGAGGAGGCTCATAACTACCATCAATGGCATTAAACCAGTCATCTAGTGGAAAAGCGTCGGGAGTATAAACATCTTTCAGGTTTAGTTCCTGCCATAAACAGTTTTTGCAAATATCCAGTCTGTATGTATCAGGGTTATCGCGCCGAAGGTTATCCGCAAAATTGAGGAGAAACTCTCCATCTGTTCGCCTTGTCACCACGTACCGTTTATACTTCCCAGCATCTCGCATATCTTTGAGGGTTTGACAATCTACTACGTGATATTTTGGCAGACGACCTCTCACATCCCGAATATAAAGAACTACCTTTCGTCCCTGATATTCCAGTGTTCCGTTCGGAGCGACTTTAACATCATCGGGACCGACCGTTATACCTGGTCCTATTATTAATTTTTCTTTTTCCGTGTCAATGAATGGCTGGAATGGCACTCCCAATCGTTTGAGCAGATCATCTAAATTCGGAAAATCTTTGGGTAACTTCAATTCACTACCTCCGATTTATTAAATCGTTTCATAAGCTCTTCAATTTCTTTGATAAGTTTCTCGGATTTCGTGACAACCCTAAACTCAACCCGACGAGATTCCGCTCTGTTTTCTTGTCCAGATGAACTTAAAATGAGTTGGCTTGAAGATAAGCCATTGGCTGTCAAATTTTTCTTAATCCACTCTTTATTCCAAGTTATTTTAGGATGTTTGATTCCAAGCACATATCGCAGCACGTTTCGTGCCCTATTCTGAGATAATTCCATATTCTTAAAATAAGCTTCATCAAAAGTGACTTCACGATTCCACTCACCAGAAGTGTGACCTTCAATACGGATTTCGGCAATTCCATCTTTATATTCAGGCTTTGTTAAAATAGCAACATACCGCGGGAAGAAATCGCGTAAGACGCTTTTAAAGGCATTTGGAACGGTTGCATCCCCTTGGATAAAAGGTTTCTTAAAACGTATAGACAAAGTTTCCATATCCAAATATCCGCGCCACGTAGTCCTAAACTGGGTCTTTTTGGTGATATTTCCTTCGAATTCTGATTGCAACTCTTTGTACAAAGCTGCCTGTAAATTTTTGTAAGCATCAAGCAGTTCCTCAACTTCGTTTTTATAGACAATAATTTCATTTGCTTTGAGACGAACATTCAACATGTAACTAATAGAAATAAAGAGAAAAATCACCATCAATCCCGCCATCACATCAGATATTGATACCCAATGCTCTTCTGTTTCCTGTTCTTTGGTCCCCAATAAATTTTCTAACACCTGTTAAATCCTCTTGCTTTGTGCTTGCTGGCTTGCATTTACAAATTGTGTTAGTGCTGTTAGTGCTTGGGCGTAATGTCCGGCCAATTCCTGATAATTATCAACAAAACCGTTAGAAAGACTTTCAATGTTACCTGCCAGCGTTTGTAAAGAGTTTGTTAATTCTGCACGTAGAGATTCATTCAACGTATTAACTTCTTTACGAAGGTCCCCATGTAAGATGTTGACATGATTTTCTATATCTTCCTTGTTCCTTTCCACAAGGTTTTTTAGTTCCAAAGCAATCTTACTAACAGTATCTTCAAGTTCATCTGCATGCTCGTTTAGTTTCCTACGTTGTGTTTCCATACTTACATGGGAACTGTCAATTGTTTGTTCAACAGCAGCTGAAAGTCTTGTAGTGAGATTGTTTAAACGGTTTTCAATGAGTGGAAATGCCTCATGTGCTTGATCCCGCAAATTGCTGAACGCTTCCAATTGATCATTTAAGGTATGTAGAAGTGGTTCCATATCTTCAGCACAAACAACAATGCTGGAACTCTTGTCAGCGATTTCACTTGATGCTTCGGCTATCTGTTCCATAGATACGCGAGATTGTTCAATGCTTTCAGCTGCAACCCGAAATTCATCAGCAAGTTTATCCATCTGTTGACGGTATTGTTCCTGCCATGCTACTGTTCTCCCAACAGCCTCGTTTAACTGTTTAAAGTTTTCACCAAACTGCACGGTGAGTTTAGCGTTAAAATCCTCAATAACAGTCTTGAGTGCTTCAATTAATTCGTCAGTGGCAAGCTTCGCTACGCTTTCAGCAACGTTTTCTGAAAAAGCTTGAAATTCACTTTTCAACTCATCGTGTTTAGTAGTAATTTCTGTTTTCAAAGACCGCAATTCTGTAAGGAGATTGCCTTCACTATCGGACAAGGATGTCTCAATCGTGCTTAATCGCGACTCAGAAACAACCTTCAATAAGTTCTGCAGTTGGGTAAAAATAGTACGTTCTGTCTCGCCAGTTAATGCAGTTTTAACATCACGGATTCCACTCAAAACTGTCCCGATGTCATCTTTATCTTTAATGACTTTGGTCAAATCATCCAATTTTGAAGAGAGGTTGCTTTCTCCAGAGGTTTCAACGGATTCCAACGCTTCTTTTAACCCATCAACGAATTTATTGATTGCCTCTTGACTCGGATCCCGAGCCCTAATCATTTGGTAGACGAAAGCGTACCCCTTTAGAATGATAGCCTCTAAGATTCCAACCAATGAGGTTAAGAAAGCAAGCTTGAGTCCATTTAATAACCCAGGAATGCTGGATTCAAGATTCTCAATCTCAAAAACCTGAAGTCCAATGAAGATACCAATAAATGTCCCAAAAACCCCGATTATAGTTAAAATTGAAGCCGCAGTGTTAGTATGTGTATACCAACCTTTTTTCCACCACAAAACACCGAATACCAGTAATCCAATAACAAACTGAAAGCAAACATATCCAATTGTAAAAGAATCCATAAAACCTCCTTGCGAATTCTATAATGAATAAATATAACAATGCGTACTAAAAAAGTCAACGGGAATCTTCAATTTTCTCAATCCAACGGAAACAACGGCCGCCGAACATTCTCATACCTAAAATGCAGCGGATTCACCGCAGTCAATCCCGGTGTATCCACCTCAATAATCTTCCCAGCAATTGGTTCGTAGGCAGCGCGATATGCAATGGCAGCTTTCACAACAATCATCCGCATCGCTTCTGGATTGATGCCGAGACTCAGTAGTTGCTGCAGGCTAAAAGGTGTTTGACGGTTGCTTGTCAGTACCACTAACGAGTCTCCTACAGCAACAACAGCTGTTAACCCTTGATTGTGGTATTTTTGTCCGCCGTGGCGCGGTTCTGTCTCAATAAAATGTCCATCATGAATTAATCGGACTCTACCTCGAATTGGAACAGGATTCCCGTGTTGATTATCAGTTTTTCCACCGACCTGTAAAGACACTTGATTGCCAACGCCAATCTGAGTACAGGTCTGCACACATTCAGGATCACATAGCACCACGACAAATTCTGATGCTTTTTGTCGTAGCAACTCCGCCAGAATGAAAGTGCTGTCACCGGGTGAACCGCCGCCAATGTTATCCCCCATTTCAACAAGAATTATAGGGTATTTGTTGCTTGAAATTGCTTGCTGTACAGCGTCTGCTGCGTCAGGTAGATTCAGTGTTAATTGGTCGTGGACATTCCACAACATATCTGATAACCGAGTAGCTTCTGTTTTTGCAAGTTGTGGGTTATCGTCCGTTACAACAACGAAGGATGGACCTGCCTCATGGACATCTGCGTAAGGATACCCCGCTGCTACATTAGCCACAAGAACGTTAGAATCGGTTTCAAGTTGCCGAGCTGCGTTTAGAATAGAGGACATTGGTTCCGTACTTGTATTTTGATATAGGATATTGAGTAGCATCGGTGGTTTGGCAAGTACCTGTGTAGGTGTTGCCTCTTCTCTGAGAATACGCATTATCAATTTTGCTGCCTGTAACCCGCGTTGCCGCTGATCAATGTGTGGGTTTGTTTTGTAGATTACAAACGCTGTTGAATTATCAACCATCTGCTGAGAGACATTTGCATGATGGTCAAGTGTGACGACAATTGGCAAAGATTCACCGAAGGTATATCGTAGTCTTTTTAGCACTTCTCCATCACCATCAGGATAACTTTCTGCCACCATCGCGCCGTGCAGGGCAAGCAGGAATCCATCCAGTTTCTGCATTGCTTTGAGTTGTTGGACAAGCATATCGGTGAGTTTATCAAAAGCATCATTAGTTACGGGACCAGCAGGTGTGGCAGTCGCCATCACGGTAGGATGTGCCGTGTAGTTATAGTCTTCTGCACCTTGAATAAACCCGCCCATTTCATGATGTGTCCCTTTCCATACCGAAAACAGATCATCTCCAATAGTGTGAGAAAACGCCTCAAAATCGGTAGGGGTTTTACTGAACGTATTAGATTCGTGCATGATCCCACCAATAGCAATCGTAGCCATCATGTTCTCCTATAAATGTCGTTGTGTTCTGAAATTATTATGGATATTCTATAATGCCAACTCTGAAGCAATTTAGGGTGTGTCCATATTTTGCAAAAGTTTGGGCTAAGGTGCGTTGTCTGAGACGTTTCCCATTTTGGTGTCTGAATCGCGGATTATCACAGATTTCACGGATTATTGAGTTTGGGACTCCCAAATTCCTATTCAAAGTTTGCCTAAATCTCTTGAAAAGGAACTTATCTTGTGAACCTCCCATCCGCGTCTTCCGTGTCTTCCGCGAAAATCCGAGATTCAGACACATGCAAAAAACTTTACACACCCACATTTTAAAAATATCTTGACGAAAAGCGTAAAAATAGTGTATCATTTAACACTGTTTTAATCTTGAAATTTCTAATATGTTTTGGAATACTAACATTGATAGGCGCGAATTGAGTAGCGATAGAACGCATGGCGGAAGATAGCACGCGGAAAAACCGCATTGAAGAAGCGATAGAACTCGCCGCACAGGCACACGATGGGCAATTTCGGAAAGGCACTCGGACCCCGTATATATCGCATCCGTATGCTGTTGGTCTGATGTTGATGAATGCCGGGTGTTCGGAAACAGTGGTCATTGCAGGAATTCTGCACGATACCGTTGAGGATACCGACCTGACGTTAGAATATATCCGAAAAAATTTTGGCGAATCTGTCGCTGACATTGTTGACGGTTGTTCTGAAAATAAATCTTTGCGGTGGCGGGAACGAAAGACTGAATGTATTGAAGCATTAAAAATCGCAACTACAGAGGTTTGTCTCGTAACGTGTGCCGACAAACTTCACAATCTACGGACTGTGATTTCAGAATACGATGACATCGGTGATGCGGTATGGGAACGTTTTCACGGTGGGTTAGAGGCGCAGGCGTGGTATTACTGCAGCATATTAGAGAGTCTACGGTTTCAGAGAGAAAACTACATAAACGGGACTTGTGAAGACACTTTACAGAAACAGTTAGAAATTATTTACAATCAGTTGCATCAAGCTGTCAAGTGTCTTTTTGATAAAGAAACTGAATGAAGGTTGTGTGCTTTTTCACAGTAATCACCACATGGGAACTATTGATATACTCTCCCAGCTAAAGCAAGGAGATTCTTTATATTTTCGCTTATAACAAAGAGTTAAAATGAAGATTAAATAAATATTTCAGTAAAAAGCGAGGTTAGGAACCTCGCCAGCAGCAAGTGCACCTCCCTTGCTGGCGAGGTTTCCTAACCTCGCCAAATTAACCAATTTATTTCTTAATCTTCATAATAACTCTTGATACACAAAAAGTCTGCACGATCAACTTACTCTTTTTGACAAGGAGAACACTTATGATATTCAGAGTCCTACAAGATGTGAAAAAGTTGTTATCTTCTCCAGAACGATGGACACGCGGAACACTTGCACGCAACCGAAAAGGAAAAACGAATTGGCAGAATTCCAATGCCGAAAGTTTTTGTATGACAGGAGCCGTCAACCGTATTATCTATGATTTAGCGATCGATAATAAGGCTAAGGTTTGGACAGATACGATGGCAGCCCTTTTCGATGCCATTACAGCAGACGCAAAAGAACCTCTATACATTCAGCGAAAAGGCGGTCAAGCAATGACACTATACAGAATGATAGCAAGATTCAACGACAAATCTACTTACAATGATATTATTAGAATTCTTGATAAAGCAATTGAGAGTGAGGAGCAGAAATTTTTCAAAACATTAAGGATGCAAGAAAAAGGAATTGGACCTTTGCCCAAAGACCTACATCCCTAAATACAAAACCTCAAAATTATGACAAACAAAAAAATTCGTCTTACTGCCACCGTCAAATGTGCTGGTTGAGCATCAAAACTGGCTCCGGGTGAGCTTTCACACATTTTAAGTAATTTGCCTAAATCTACCGACCCGAACCTGCTTGTTGGCACAGAAACTTCTGATGACGCTGGCATCTACCGTATTTCAGATGACCTTGCCCTTGTGAATACGGTAGACTATTTCACCCCTATCGTGGACGATCCTTATACATTCGGTGCAATTGCAGCGACAAATTCGCTGAGCGATGTGTATAGCATGGGTGGCACACCGAAAACTGCGTTGAATATTACCTGCTGGCCCAAAGCGGACCTTGATCTCTCTATTCTTGGTGATATTGTGAAAGGCGGTGCTGAAAAGGCAGCTGAAGCGGGAGCAGCACTTCTCGGCGGACATACGGTAGATTCACCCGAATTGATGTATGGTCTTGCTGTAACCGGTGTTGTGCATCCAGAGAAGTTTGTCAAAAACTACGGTGCGCGTCCTGGTGATGTCCTCATTCTAACGAAAAATCTCGGCATTGGCATTCTCACTACTGGATTGAAATTCAATAAAATCAGTGATGAAGTCTTGCCGCAATTGGTTGAATCCATGACGCGACTCAACGCGTCTGCGTCTGCGGTTATGTTAAAATATGATGTCACCGCATGCACAGATGTGACAGGTTATGGATTGTTGGGTCATGCATCAGAAATGGCGGCAGGAAACAGTGTGCGCCTAAAAATAGATAGCAGTGCGGTTCCTTACTTTGAAGATGCTCCCTCACTCGTTGCTAAGGAAACCTACACGCAAGCATATCTTGCAAATACGAAGTTCCTTTCGGATAAGGTTTCGTTCAGCTCGTCAGTTTCAGAGGAAATGCGCCATATTTTGATGGAAGCAGAAACGTCGGGCGGACTGTTATTTGCGCTGCCTGCAGAAAATGCAGATGCAGCCATAAAAGAACTTCACGCTGGTGATTGCCCTGAAGCTGCTGTAATTGGCGAAGTCGTAGCAACGGATGCAGCACACATTGAGGTGCATTAGACTACTTTCCCAATGGAGAGATTACATGACAAAACCTGAATTAGCAAAGCATATTCGTGCTGTTTCATACCTTACAGGTGAATTTACACTCCGCTCTGGGAATATCAGTAACTTTTACTGGGATAAATATCGGTTTGAAAGTCGTCCAAACCTTCTTACCGCAATAGCTAAAGAGATGGTTAAATTGCTACCGACAGAATATGAAGGGTTGGCGGGTTTGGAATTAGGGGGGATTCCGCTCGCTACCGCAATTTCCTTACAAACAGGAGTTCCGTGTTTTTATGTCCGCAAAGAGGCGAAAACTTACGGCACATGCAATCTCATAGAAGGTGGTGTCCAAGAAAAAAGCACACTTGTTGTAATAGAAGATGTTATCACAACTGCGGGACAGGTTTGTACTTCCATAGAACAGATTCGGGCAGAAGGACACACAGTGGAACATGTTGTGGCAGCTATTGACCGACAAGCGGGGGGAGAAGAAAAAATCAATGCGATCGGTTGTTCATTCGCATCAGTTTTTACACTTGCGGAGTTGGAAGCTGTATAACATCTTGTCGTTTTCAAACGGAACACTAAACACACTTCACAAGTAATAAAAATCAGACACAATCGGCACAACGTATAAAAAATAATAGTAATTCCGCTACAGTAAAGAAAGCAGGAACAAACCGTAAGAGATTACGAGAAATGTGAAAAAAAGAGATGAAAATACTGTTTATTGGAGATATTGTTGGAAATCCGGGGAGAAGAGCTGTAACCGAATTTTTGAAAAAACTAAACAGAGCTTCTGAAAATTTATATGACTTTATCGTTGCCAATGCCGAAAACGCTGCTGGAGGAAGAGGTTTAACATTTGACATTGTGGACCAGTTATTAGCAGCAGGCGTTTCTGCGATTACAACGGGAAACCATGTTTGGGATCAGAAAGAAATCCTTGACTTTGTTGATACAACACCGCAATTGATTCGTCCAGCAAACTATCCTACGCAAGTGCCTGGACGCGGTTTTACCATAGTCCCTTCAGTTGATGGACGTGCCAAACTCGGTGTAATCAACCTCGCGGGGCAGGTATTCATGAACAGATACACCAATCCATTTCATGCCTTGGATGAAATACTAACTGAAGTGAAAGTAGAAACACCGTATGTGATTCTGGATTTTCATGCTGAAGCAACCTCAGAAAAGATGGCAATGGGATGGCATGCAGATAGTAAAATAAGTGCAGTGATTGGAACACATACACACGTTCAAACAGCAGATGAGCGAATTCTGCCACAAGGCACAGCGTATATTACGGATGTCGGCATGACAGGTCCTCATGATTCGGTTATTGGGAGCAGGATAGATAAGGTCGTTGAAAGTTATTTGACAATGATGCCTACGCGCTTTGGTGTGGCGAAAGACAATGTCAAGCTAAATGCAGTTGAAATTGAATTGGATGATGAAACAGGATTAGCACTCAGTATTGAAAGAATTCAATACCAGGTTTGAAATCTTTTAAGCATAAAGCACTCGTTTTGAGGATACCCTGAATGCAGTTAGAACTTCCGATGCCTCGGACAATTTTCAGTGTGACGCAAATCACTAAAACCCTGTCCCGCATAATTGAACAGCAACCACTACTTCAAAATGTGTGGATAAAGGGACAAGTTTCAAATCTGAGTCGGCCTGCGTCTGGACATATCTATTTCACGCTTAAAGATGAGAACAGTAACATCAGAAGCGTTGCGTTTCGGAGTAGTGCATCTCGGTTACAGTTTGTGCCGCGTGACGGAGACGAAGTTCTGGTCCAAGGACGAATCAACATCTATGCTGCAAGCAGTGAATATCAGATAATTGTTAATGCGGTAGAACCCCTTGGAATTGGTGCACTGCAGCGAGCTTTTGAGGAACTCAAACAGAAGCTTGCAGATGAAGGGTTATTTGATGCTGCTCACAAAAAACCGTTACCTATGTTTCCAAAGAAAATCGGGGTGATCACCTCCGAAACAGGTGCTGCACTCCAAGATATTCAACAGCAGCTTCAAAAAAGGTATCCTTTAGCGGAACTCCTGCTTTATCCGACTCTTGTGCAAGGGGAATATGCTGCGGCACAGATCGCCCATGCCGTAGGTACAATGAACAACAGAACGGATATAGACGTTTTGATTGTAGGACGCGGCGGCGGTTCGCTGGAAGACCTATGGGTATTTAATGAAGAAATTGTCGCACGTGCAATCTTCGACTCCAAAATCCCAGTTGTCTCTGCTGTCGGTCATGAAACAGATTTTACCATATCTGATATGGTCGCAGACCACCGATCTCCTACACCGTCTGCCGCTGTAGAACATATTGTCCCTGACCAGCAGGAGCTTTTAGCACAATTACAAGGATTTAGAGAACGTCTTAACAGACTCATTTTGCGTAGACTTGAAACACAACATGACGAACTTGATGCGTTGGAATCAGGTCTTTCGCCATCTAAGCAAAAAGATACTATCTATCAGTTGTCTCAATCTATTGACGGTCTTGAAGCAGCGTATAAAAAAGCAATAAATGATAGATTGAAGGTAGAAAGCAATCAATTACAGTCCTTGGCTGCTCGATTAAATGGACTTAGCCCGTTAGCGACCCTAAAACGAGGGTATAGCATTTGTAGGATATCCTCTGGAGATGTTGTAACGTCAAGTGATCAGATAAATGTTGGAGAACGGCTTGATGTAAAACTCTCAGAAGGTAATCTCGTTTGCACGGTTGACGAATGTTTAGATTAAAACACAGCGAATTATATAATATTATCAGGTAAGGAGAAACTGTTGACATTTGAAGAAAAACTTGAAAGACTAAAAGAAATTGTTGAAACGTTAGAGGCTCCAGACACTTTGGAATTAGATGCTTCCCTGACACTTTTTGAGGAAGGGGTGAGTTTAGTCCGTTCATGTAGGGAGCTCCTTGACGCGGCAGAGGTGAGAGTGCAAAATGTGTCCCAAGAAGAGAACGGGGACATCGGTGCAGAATCTATAGTCGAAGATGAAAACGGAGTATAGGATGGTTTTGGAAAAAATCAACAACCCCTCGGATCTAAAGAACCTAAATGTAAGTGAGCTTAAAACACTTGCTGAAGAGATGCGCGCACATTTATTGTCTGTACTGTCCGAACATCCAGGACATTTTGCTCCCAACTTTGGCACTGTAGAACTTGCAATAGCGGTGCATACTGTTTTTGACACGCCACGTGATAAAGTAATTTGGGATATCGGGCATCAGGCATATCCACATAAACTTCTTACAGGACGTTTAGACACTTTTGAGACTTTACGGCAAACTGATGGCATCAGTGGGTTTCTGAGTCGTGACGAAAGTAAATACGATGTGTTTGGCGCTGGACATTCAAGTACTTCAATTTCAGCTGCATTAGGGATAGCCGCTGCCCGCGATGTGAATAACGATGACTTCAAGGTTATTGCTATTATCGGTGATGGCGGATTGACTGGTGGGATGGCACTTGAAGGTCTCAACGCAGCAGGGGACTTTAAAAAAGATATGTTGGTTATCCTAAATGATAATCAGATGTCAATTTCACCTACTATCGGTGCAATCTCAAAACACTTTCACAAATTGATTAGTTCGCGCGGCTATAATCGTCTTCGCTCAGGTGCTAAAGAATTGATAAACTTTTTTCCATCAGATGCAAAAGCATTGGCACAGAAGATTGAAGCATCGCTAAAACCTGGCACGTTGTTTGAGGAATTTGGATTCAGATATTTTGGCCCCCTTGATGGAAACGATTTAGAATCGTTAATTCCTATTCTCACAGGAATTCGGGAGTTGACCGGTCCGATTTTGGTGCATGTTGTAACCAAAAAAGGTAAGGGGTACCCACCTGCCGAAGAAGACCCAGTAGGATTTTATAGTGTCAGTGGTCAGTTCGATCTGAAAACAGGTAAATCACTTCGCCCCGCATCCGCTACACCTAAGTACACAGATGTTTTTAGCCGCACCTTAATTGAAATGGCAAAAAAGGATTCTCGGATTATTGGTGTGACGGCAGCCATGCCAGGAGGAACTGGTTTAGACAAATTTTCTGAAGCGTATCCAGAACGGTGCTTTGATGTGGGTTTAGCAGAGCAGTGCGCTGTTACCTTTGCAGCTGGACTTGCTACTGAAGGATTGAAGCCAGTTGTGGCTATCTACTCAACCTTTTTACAACGCGGTTATGATCAGGTCCTCCACGATGTGTGTATTCAAAATTTACCTGTAGTTTTCGCACTTGACCGTGCAGGCCTTGTCGGCGCGGACGGACCAACACACCATGGTGTTTTTGATATTGCTTACTTACGTTCAATTCCAAATATCGTGTCAATGGCACCCAAAGATGAAAATGAATTGCAGCACATGCTAAAAACTGCGCTCACTTATGAGATGGGGCCTATCGCGTTGCGTTACCCACGCGGAACAGGGACCGGCGTAAAGTTAGAAACGGAGGCTAAACCGCTGCCCATCGGAAAGGCTGAAATTTGCCATGAAGGTGAAGATTTACTGATTGTCGCACTCGGAAACCGTGTGTATCCCGCACTTGAGGCGGCACAGACCTTAAGTAAAACCGGAATCGAAACAACAGTGGTGAACGCACGCTTTATTAAACCTTTAGATACTACATTGATTGTAGATTTAGCAAAACAGATTGGCAAAATAATTACAGTGGAAGACGGTGTATTGATGGGTGGCTTTGGCAGTGCCGTACTTGAAGCACTCGCAGCAGAAGCCATTACAGATGTCCGTGTGACTTCACTCGGTGTGCCAGATCGGTTTATTGAACATGGAGACGTGAAAACATTGTACGATAGATACGGTTATGATACAGAAGCCATCATCCGCGCTGGAGTTGCCTTAGCTGTTGGGGTGTAGAGTCAACTTAGAATCATCAAAATACGTTACGAATAGTAGAGATAACTCAAGTTGCTACCTCGTAGCACAAACTGTTAGTTTGTGCCGATGAGTTTATACCGTAGGTCGGGTAGAGCGTAGCGAAACCCGACCTACAATATTGCTAAAAGAATTAACATTTGTGATAAAACACACCAGAAAAACCGAAAACTAAATAACCCTGAGTTTGTGCCACTTTTGTAGCATAAACTGCCAGTTTGTGCCACATTCCGCTGCATAGTGTTAGATCATATATCAGAACAATAAAAAGATGGAAAGGTTAGATATTGTCCTTGTTCAACGTGGTTTTGCTGAAAGTCGTCATCAAGCGAAACGTTTGATTTTAGCCGGCGCAGTCAGAATAAACAACAATTCAAATCTTAAACCGGGACAACGCATACCACCTGACGCTGAAATTGAGGTTGAACACCCACCCAAATATGTCAGTCGTGGTGGTTTGAAACTTGAAAAGGCACTACATGTTTTTGACATAACCGTTCAAAACAGCGTAGCGATTGACGTTGGGGCTTCCACTGGTGGGTTTACCGACTGCTTACTCCAGCACGGTGCAGATTTTGTCTATGCGGTAGATGTAGGATATGGGCAACTTGCATGGAAACTTCAAAAGAACCCGCGTGTTTACGTACTTGACAAAACCAATATCCGCTACATTGACCAACACCTATTTTCGCATCCGCTTGACATAGCAGTGGTTGATGTTTCTTTTATCTCCTTACGAAAAGTCTTGCCTACAATAGAAAATCTGGGAGTATCGGACATAATCGCGCTTGTTAAGCCGCAGTTTGAAGCAGGACGCGTCCACGTTAAAAAGGGTGGTATTGTTGACGACCCAGATGTACATAAAGAAACATTAATTAATTTGATCGGTTTTGTGCAGGAAGATTTACCAGCAATACCAGCGGGGATAACCTTTTCACCAATTCACCGAGATATAGGTAATATTGAATACCTCCTCTGGCTTCGGAAACCCACTGCAGCAACGCAATTAGAAGCTGGATTAGACGCTCTACCTATAGTAAATATGGATTTTGTCAATGATGTAGTTGATACTGCCCATCATGCTTTTTATGCAGACGCGGCAGAAAATTTGGAATAGAACAATGACACGACGAAAGAAAATATTAATTTCAATACCACTAATTATCCTTATCGTTGGAATCGGTGGATTTTTCTATATCAGTTCCGATTCTTTCCTAAATAATTTCATCAAACCCCGTTTTGAAAAAGCTTTTCAAAAACAGGTCAATGAAAAATACACTGTTACATTCGGTGAATTGAGCGGGAATATCTTTACTGGTGTTGAAGTCAGAGATTTCAGGATAGAAGACGACAAAAAATTGTCTATACTCTCTACAGATGAGATAGTCCTAAAATATAACTTTTTTGCGCTGCTACAACGCAAATTCCTTGTTACTGCCTTAGAAATCAACGCGCCAGAGTTAAACCTGCGGCGCAATTCGGAGGGACAAGTAAATCTTACACAGATGCTGCGAAAAACTGCACCTGAACCTGAATCTACTAATAATTCCTTTGCGTTTGCTATTTCCAAAGCTGTTATCAATGAGGGTAAGATTCTCTTTACAGATACACAGCAGAACATTGAATTAGAGCTTCCTAATATCAAACTCGGATTAAAGGGACCTCTTGATAATTGGAATCATAGGATAGAAGGCTCTATTGGTGATGGGAGTTTTATCCTAAATGGAACCAGGTTACCAACAGGCCGTTTGGAGAATATAGATTTTTCACTTTCAGCGAAAAGTGGTGAATTATCGGAAACCCTCAAATTGCAACTGGGTAACTCATTTTTAGAAGTAATGGAATTCGAAAGAAATTGGGATAGCGGGGAATGGAATACGCTTGTAGAGATAACGATTGATGCGACAGATGTGCAAAAGTTGCTTGGTAACGATACGCAACTTGCAGGATTAGGCAAAGTGGTGTTGAATTTAACGGGAACAGATTCGACTTTAAATGGAACACTCGCAGGAACATCTGAGGCACTTTCCATCAAACAAATTCAGAGCACAACAGATTCATCTGAATCTAATATTAGACAAATAGACATTAAAGAATTAGCCTTCAATACGACCATAAATTTAGAGGAAGTTCCGAAAGTAACTTTGGACAAATTCAGTGCACAGCTTGCAGGTGGCACACTCACGGGAAAAGGCAACGCGGCGTTTGATAACATCGCTGAAGGTAATCTGTTAGCGCGATTACAGCATTTTGTCAACCAACCTATCACCTACGACAGTAGTTGGCAAATTTCAAATGTTCAGCTCCGTTCACTATTATCAATGTTCGTTGAATTGCCAGCAGAGACACCTCAAATCGAATCTGGAATATTTACTGGCTCAGTGCAGATAAAAGGTAATACAACAGGTAATTTTTACCTTGATAGCAATGTCCAACTTTCAGAAACGAATTTACTTGTAGGAGATGGACTAAAACTTACCTCTCTAAAAGATTCCTCTCTAAATTTGGAAATATCCTCAACCCCTGAGAACGGTTCAAATATCACTGCAGACGGTACCATAGACAGCACAACCGTTGCCATTAGTGGTTCCTATGAAAGCCTTAATGTCCAACTTGAGAGTGTTGACTTTGGCAAACTGTTTAAAATTTTTAACACAATTCCTTTCAAAGGTATCGGACGCATTACTGCAGAAATAAAAAAAGATGGCACAGCCAATGGATATGCAGAGGTGCCTGAGGCATTTTATTGTCACAATGATGATGACCCAATTCCAGTGGGGCGTTTAACCGGAAATTTTCGGTATATAGATCGGGTTGTGTATTTTGAAAACACACATCTGACAAAGCGAGGTGGTACAAGTGTTTCCATTGCGGGCAATATTGGTATAGATGGCAAGTTACCAGCAAATTTTCGCATAGTCCCTGATCCGCTTGTGCTGGATGCTGACTATAACAAACTCTTTTTTACAATAGCCTACCCCATTGAAGGCAATATGAAGGGTGAATTAAAATTATACGGTCAGCTCATCGACCACCTTGATGGTGAAGGAAATTTTTTCATCGATTCTGCCAAGGCATGGAACATCAACTTAGACCCTACCACACTACCATTAAAGATAGATGACTACGCACTAACTATCCCCAATTTTGTAATCACGGCACGCGGTCAACAAGTTATTTTAAATGCCAATGTAGAAAGCAATGGAGACTTTGATTTTAGCCTAAAAAATAGTCCGGATAAACCGGTGCAATTGGTAGAACTCGCGCGTGCGGCAGACATTACCGATCTTCCACTTGATGGTAAAATGGATGTCGAGATTAAATCATATCAAAAAAAGCCTCACGCCCTTGTGTTTACAACAAAATTTATCTTTTCAAACCTCACATTTGAAGACAATCCGCTTGGTGATGCCCATCTGGATGGTATTCTCATAGAAGAAAAAAATCATTTCAAATTTACCGGAAAAGCACTTACTGGCACGACTGATATTGAAGGTACAATCAGTAATAGCGAGCCCAATCCATACAAGTTCACCCTTAAAAGTGAAAAAACAGCAGTCACTCCCATTCTGCGCATTTTTAATCCTGCTCTTGATGCTATTATTGGGACGATTGATAGCACTGTTAAAGTAGAAGGCACAATTGCGGAATTGTTCTCTACTGAACCGGTGGAACCTTCTAAAAAACGAGTATATCCTTATGATGTTGACATAATTATTGACAAAACGCAACTTGAGTACAATTCGTTGCGCTTTACAAATCCTAAACCGATGCACCTAAGGTTAGAAGATGATATATTCACGATTTTTGACGGCTCACTATCTGTTCACGGAGATGAATCTCCATTTATTCAGCTTACCGGCACCCTTGATACAAGAACTGAAGAGTTAGACCTCTCCTCCAAGCATAATCAAATGTTAATGCTGGAATCTCTCGGTGCGGCGTTAGGGTTTCCCATTTCTGGTACTGCTCAATATGATTTAAGAACAAAAGGAACCTTAGGTAATCCTATTGTCGATCTCAAATGGACAGTCCCAATGTTAATTGTGGAAACCGAAATAGGAAATATCAGTATAGGTAATGCAAACGGTGAAATAAAATTTCAAGATAATACGCTACATATCAAACCTTTTCAAATACTGGTCCTGAATAATCCGTTGCAAATAGGCGGAAATATAGATATTGATCAAAATGTATTTAACAATTCCAAACTAAACATTGGAATCAGTGGCGACAATTTTGATTTAACAAAGTTCTCAGACTTAGTTCGGAACAGTTTGCCTGTTGAAGCTGCGAAACACTTAACATTAGACGAATCTACTGTAATTCAAGGAAACATCGGAATTTCACTCAATGTCTTAGGTAGTATAACAGCCCCTGTTGTTGATCTAAATCTACACACAATAGAAAACCACCCTATTCACTTCGGTGTATTTGCAAAACCAATCACATTGGAGAAACTGCATGCACTTACGACTATCACAAAAAAGTCAGTAGAGGTGCGAGATTTAATTGCCAATGGACAGATCGGGAAAGGCAGTTTTGAGATAAATGGAGAAACGTCATTTTCAACTCGCAACGGAGAGGAAATGATGTTTGACATGGGAACATCTTTTCAGAAACTGGAGATTGGTGATTTTGTCACACTTTACCAGCAAAAACCCTCTTTCGTAAACGGTCTAATTAGCGGGGCGGCAAAAATAGCTGGAACAGGTTTTACTCCCGATCTTATAGCAGCAACATGTAATATAGATGAACTCAATTTACATGCACACAACTATCAACTTTCTAATACTTCACCGATCGATTTCAAATTAAATAACAGTGGTATCATTTCCCGTTTTCCTTTACGGATCACCTCCTCTGTAATAGATACCAAAGTTGATGTTAACTTAGATGGTCCACTTGCTACGCCAAACATATCCGCAAAATGGGATGGAACGTTTAAACATACGTCAAAGATGAATACAGATTTACCGTTGCAATGGCAAGGCAACGTTGAATATGCAAACAAACAAATTAAATTGAGGACTGAACTTACTAATAATGGCGATAAGCTCACCCTCAGCGGCACGATCCCGTTCGATCTGACTTTGGCAGAAATTGATTTTTCAGAACGATTTCTTGATGTTCCAATTGAAAATGTGCGACTTACTGGAAAAGAACTACCACTGACTTTTTTCCCGGGCGTAGATGCTGTTTTTTCTGCTACGGAAAGCGTTGTGGATATTGATCTAAAACTTCAAGGTACTACCCGAACCCCATATCTGGAAGGGAATGTGTTTTTTCAAGCACCACACCTACGGCTCAACAATTTCAACCAACCTTTTGAGAATGTGACAGTGCAACTTGCTGCGCGCAAAGACGCTATTGAGTTTGCAAAGTTCCAATTTAATATAGAAGATGAAGATGGGGTGTGTAATCTCGAACAAAGTGAGTTGCAACTTGATGGATTAACACCAAAGTTATTCTTAGTAAAAGGTCTGTCATTAAAACAATATCCTCTCGATTTAACCCTACGTCAGGCAATTCGGCTGGATACCTTTGAGGATGTGAATGGGCAGGTTACAGCTACGCTTACGGAATTGGAAATACCGTTTGAAAGTTTTTTTGAAAACGGAAAGCAAATTCCAATTCCGAAAATACGCGAAGTAATTACATTTGATAGGCTTAGTCAGAAAGCAAAAGCAAAATTCTCTATTGACGACATCTCTTTTAGTTTTATGGCATTGGATCAAAAATACAAATTTGAAAACCCAGAACGAATTCCAATTTCTCTGAATGCAGGCGAATTCAAAGTTGAAACATTAAAACTTGAAAATACTATCCCGATCCCTTCTGCAGCACCACAAGAACCCCTTATTTTCACTTGTTATGGTAGATGGAACATGCACGGTGGTATATTTCTCAATCTGAAACTACACAATTTCAATATCTCAGTTACAGATCAACTTTTACCAGAAGATTTTCGTGACGCATATAAACTGAATGGAATTTTATCAACTGAAATCAACATCACGGGCGTTTACGAAGCACCTAAGGTAACGGTGAAGTTTGATGGGGATAGACTCACAATCAATCAAGCAAATATTGACAAATTCTCTGCCGAACTTCATTATAGCCACGTTGACCGGCACTGGAAAATACAAGACAATACTGAGATTCTTAGATTAGGGAATAATCGACTCCTCTGTTCTGGGAGGGTGCCTTATATACTTTCCTTCTCAAAATTCCAAGCGGAACCTTTACCAGAACCTATGGAAGTAACGTTCACCACAGAATTAGAAGATCTTGAGATTTTACCACATGTTGACCCGTTTATTCAATCCGCTAACGGAGAAGGAACAATCAGCGCAACTATTTATGGCACCCCGAAAGCACCACAACTTAGAGGGTCGGGCGAATTTAATCAAGTTTCCTTGAAATTAGTAGACTCGCCTGTTTCCTTTGAACGACTTAACGCTTCATTTGATTTATCGGAAACGGGGTTGAAAATTGAACATCTGGAAGCGGAGTTAAATGATGGGAACTTTTCCGCTTATGGTGAAATAACCTCCAACTGGTTAAAGTTAGATCAAATTAACCTTAGCGCTCGCTTGGAAAATTGCAACTTCGTCCAGCCGGGGATATATCAGATCAACGTAAGTGCTGACAATATGCATCTACATGGCAATATCACAAAACCGATACTGGACGGCGACATAACAATCAACTCTGGTCAATACCAACAGAATTGGGATTGGGAAGACGTGCTGGACTCTTTCACCGCTCGTACTGTCAGTGAGACAGATATATTTTCAGATGCTCCAATTTTGCGCGATCTGACGTTAAACTTAGGGATTGATATACCAAACAGTTTTCATCTACTTTCATCAACTGGCGGAGCTACTGACATTGAAATCAAGTGTAGTGGTCAACTCACAGGTCGAATTCAAGAACCTATTTTCACTGGTACACTTTCTATCCCTAAAGGACGAATTAGCATTCTGACACAGATTTTTGAAATTGATGAAGGTTCAACTATCACTAACCTTGATAAAAATGCCTTCAATCCAGAGTTAGATATTTCCCTCAAAACACCGAATCCGATCCGCGGTGTATTACTAAGTGACGGAAGCACGGCAGATGTTATGGTTACCGCAAGTGTTACTGGAGTGCTCGAAAACGCGGATATTGATAAAGCGAAACTCAGTTTCGGGGCAGAACCACTTAATTCTTCCACAACTGAAGTCTTCACAGATGCAGACGTTCTCGCGCTGCTTTCACCGGATAATTTTCTTTCACTGTCGTTCGGCGGGTTCACCTTTACAGTTTCTTCTGGTTTCGATCCTGACGAACGTCACATTATCGCAGAATATCCGTTTTCCCTCTTCGGCAGAAAAATACCAATTAAAATTGAACGTGAAAAAGACGAATTTGGTGTAGGTGTTCAATTGTTGGAGGGACGTTTCTAAAAATGTATAAATTGGGTTTTAACCATACACCAAAATCTTTTTCTATCATTTCAGTTAAAGGACGCATCTTATGTGGACTTATACTAATTCTTTTCTGTTTTTTTTCCACTAAGTCCCTCTTCGGACAAGTTACAGATACCTCACAACTCCAAAATACGCCCCATAAAACCTTTCGAGAAAAAATAGTTTTTAAAATTGAGTATTTTATTGATGGACAGCCTGTGACAAACAGCGAAACTATCAGTACGCTGCAAAAAATGACACATATATCGGTTGGTTCACAGTTTTCTCGTTATGCTATTCAACAAAGCGTAATCTCACTTTATTCCTTAAAAAAGTTTTCCGAGGTTGATGTTTACACTTTAGAAACAGTGAATGGGATTGTACTCAAATTTGATTTAACAAACATGATGCGCATCCAAAAAATTAAGGATACCGGTGTCCTCACTGGTGAACTTAGAAACGCCATCCGAGATGTGATCAAATTAAAGCCTGGGGAAATATATAGTCCAGAAATTGCAAAAAACGATGCTGATTCTATTAAAGCAGTATGCGCTGATAACGGTTATTTTAACGCAGATGTGGAAGTTAAGGTAATTACTACAGACGAAAGCTTAATATACCAAATCGACTTGAGAGATCCGACACTCGTTTCTGAAGTTCAAATTCAGGGCAATACGGCGATATTCTCAGAGCGAATCAAGGAAATTTGTCAAACTCGTGTCGGAAAAGTCTATCGCAAATCTACTGTAGATGAAGATATTGCAGCAATTCAAGACCTTTATAGAAAAAAATACTATTATCCGAGTACTGAAATTGAGTTTTCCTTTAAGCATGAAACCGGCATATTGACACTTGATATTAACGAAGGTGTCCAACTATTGCTTGATTTCGTGGATGAGAATGGGAAACCAATTTTTCAAGACTCTCTTATTCGCAATTTTTGGGCAAAATTGCGCAATATCAGACAAGAGTCAGAAAGAGATCAACTGATAAACAAAATAACAGATTTAATAAATGATGACTCTCGATGGGTACAGACCGTAGAAACACACTTTAAAGCAAGGGGTTACGACGGGACAAAGGTTGATATAGAAAAATTAACCAATTCTCCGCTACATGTAAAATTTACTATTAAGTTGGGGATCCGTTACGTTGTGAGGAAAGTCGGATTCACCGGCAATAAGGCGTTTTCACAAAAGGAACTGCTTCGTGAGATGGAGACCAAACCTACCAATTTTTTCTCTCAACATATTAAAAAACGCTTTTTCTCAGAGCAAACACTTGAAAGAGATAAGAAACGTTTGAAAATTTTGTATGAAAAATCTGGTTATCCCAAAGTAACAGTAAAACAGGATCTTCTGAAACAGGACGCTAATAATCGGAATGTTGGAGAAATCTCAATAAACCTTACATTTGTTGAACCCTACAGAGAAGTGATTTACCGTTGTCATTTTAGTGGAAACAGTGTCCTTGATGCCGTTACTCTCTATGAGGCTTTACCAAGCAAACCCCCAGGACCAAATGCGCGGCTTGTAAAAAAGAAATATGAAAATGCAATACTTAAAGCGTATCAAGATCGCGGTTACATTGATGCGACTGTTGAAACACAATATCTGGATAAAACGGACAAACCAGTATTTCTGGTAGAAGGTAATTTTTCAAAACTCTTGGATGCTTTTGCGATCCCAAAGAAAATAGAGGATGTTTTTGCAGAACACAATCTTTCACTAACTGGAATAGATATTGCTACCAAGATAGGTGATGAGTGGAGTATCCAAGATGCGTATGGTAACGCACGTTATACGTTCAAACAGGAAAAGGAACAACTCGCTGTATTTGAACATGGTGTCCTCCAGTTTGAAATAGATGAGGGGAGTCGAGTAATGTTTGGCAATTTTAATTTTGTTGGTGACACTGGAGTTAAACCATATATATTAAATCGCGAGGTTGTACACCTTCCGGGTACTCTCTTTACATTGGACAGGTTGAATCAATCTATCCAAAACATGTACAACACAGGCATTTTTGAAACTGGAATTCGATGGAACCGTAAAGCACAAACATCCCTCGGAGATCAACCCAGTGATTTTGATGAAAACGACACACAAATTCTTTTGTTGCCTGAAACAAGAGTTGATGATGTTGTAATTCGCCTTCAAAAGCGCAAGCCTCGTGAATACAGTGCCGACATAGACTATAGTTCTACAGATGATCTTCGTGGAACAATTGCATTTAGTCATCGCAATCTCTTCAAGCGAAATATTAGGTTTCATTTACGGGGCAGATTGTCCCTTCTCCGCTGGAGAACTGGCAATTATCTCTATGATACCATCTTAACGGAACCCTGGCTTATAGGTAGAACAAGTGGCAGTCTACAATTCATGGCAAGGAAATTGGAAGAAGATGACTATGTTCGGGCACTCCAGGGAAGTTTTAGTCTCAGTAGAAAGTTATCCAGAGCACACCGCCTTAATCTACAATACAGTTTTCGAGATTTAAAAGATACCTTTGTAGATGAAACTGCTGTAGCGTCCCTTATTCCAAACTCATCAACAACAGTCAGTAGTCTAAGTTTCTTATGGAGACAAGATAGTCAGTTTCCTGCTCTCAATCCAACATCTGGTATGTTTAACGAGGTTACAATAGAATATGCTGGAGGTTTTTTAGGTGGAAAAAGTAGTTTTATCAAAGTGACCGGAGATACTCGCTATAACAAAAGACTACATACGCGCGGACTTGTGTTAGCAACAGCACTCAGGCTTGGCTTCACCACGGGTCTACAAGATAACAGCGGATCGGAATTAATTTCTTTTGAACGATTCTGGGCAGGAGGTAGCACCACAGTCCGGGGATATGAGGAGAGGGGACTGGGACCTCATGACCTGACCGGCAAACACCGTGGCAACATTCAGTTTATTTTTAATACGGAGTTACGTTTTCCTATTTTTAACCCAATTCGAGGAGTTTTCTTTTTCGACACAGGAAACGTTTGGGGTACTGTGGCAGACATTGAGTACGAGTGGTTACCTTCCGCTTTGGGGGTCGGTCTTCGATTAAACTTGGGACCTCTCGAACTTGGAGTTGATTATGCCGCACCTCTCATCTCAATTCCAGATGTGCCGACAAACTCATTCTATTTTCGTATTGGAAACACATTTTAGACAAGTCAGTTTACTCTGACGGGTCATAAGGTTTTCCGAGTGCAAGTGGTGCCTCTGCTTTTCCGACAAAACCTGCCAACACCGCTAAACAAAGCACAAAAGGTAACATCAAAAACCACTGATATTGTACATCCCACCCAAATGCTTGGAATCGATTTTCCAGTGCAAACCCAAGACCAAAGAGTAGGGCAGCCCCACATGCTTTCACTGGATGCCACTTCCCGAAAATCACGATAGCCAACGCAATGAATCCGCGACCTGCTGTCATTCCGGGTGTGAAAATGGGTACATCCGCAAGTGATAGGTAGCCGCCTCCGATGCCTGCCATAGCCCCAGCAAACAACAAACACATCGTCCGCAATAGTGAGACGTTTGACCCAACAGTAGAGATCGCTTTTGGATGCTCACCACAAGCGCGGACTCTTAGACCGAGTTGTGTCCGGTAAAGGAAAAAGTAGACGCAGGGGACGAGTAAAAAAGCTATGAAAACGATTATATTATGTGTAAAAAGTGCGTCTCCAAACAATGGAATCTGTGACAGAAATGGCATATCGAATTGTTTGAAGATTGGAACGCTCTGCGGGCTACCTGTCTTCCCAAATAAACGTACATATACGACCTCGGTAAATCCTAATGCCAATAGTGTTATTGCTGTGCCGATAACAACTTGATCTCCACGTAGTCTTATCGCAAAATACGCAAATAGGGCAGCAGTTAATAATCCACTCAATCCTGCTACGAAGAGTCCTACCCACGGGGCAAGAAACGGTAGTCCTGCGGTATAAAAAGAACCTACCATTCCAAAAAGCGCGCCCATGAGCATCATGCCTTCAATACCGATGTTAATCACACCAGCGCGTTGTGCCACCACTTCTCCTAATGCAGCAAGTAATAGGGGAGTTGCTCCACGGATCGTAGCTGCAAGAATATCTTCAAGTATTGCTATAATATCCATTTTTTTCACACCTATAATAACCCAAGTTGCCACCTATTTGCGAATACTCTTGTAGGAGGGGTTTCTAACCCTGATTTATAACAGAAAACATAAGAATCAGCGGAAATGCCTTGTTTTTTCGTAAAAAGCAGTGTCCACCATCTCGAAATCTTGTCCGTAGCAACTTAGGTTATATAGTGAAACCCACAATTACCTTTACATTGGCGAGGTTAGGAAACCTCGCCAGCGTTATGGTGTGGGGATTGTTGTTCATTGAAATGTCCACATATTTTCGGATTTTACTATAATAAATTAATCTTCATTTAGTTTGTGTTCCGTCCTTGTGCAAACTGACAGTCTGCGGGACAGCAGTGTCCAAGTAATTATAGGTTTTCCATATATCATACTACAACGTCCGTTTACGAAAGAATTTTACAGCACTTGCTCCAATGACGAAAAGGAGGATTATTGCTTGCATCATCAACGTGACTTGTCTGGAAATGCCAACCTCCGCCTCCATAGCAAACGAACCTTTAGCAAGTGCCCCAAATAACAGTGCTGTGGCAACCGTCATCAGTGGGTGCAACTTCGCTAATAAGGCAACAGCAATTGCTGTGTACCCGTAATCTGGTGAAAAATTTTCAGTAAGCCGATGAGGGACGAGTGCCATGATTTCAATTGCACCGCCGAGACCGGCAAGTGCCCCGCTTATGAAAAAAACGCGAAGCGTGTTATGTGAGATCGAAATTCCTGCCGCTTCTGCTGCTGCGGCTCCCTCTCCTACGGCACGGAGTTGATACCCAAACGTTGTACGAAACAGAACATAGGTCAAGACAATAGCTAATATCACGGCAAGACCGGTGCCGAGATGAATTCGATGTGATTCAAAAAGGCGTGGTAGGAACACCCATTCAGCTATCGGATCGCTCTGTGGTCCTGTTTTTGATGTCTCCTGTAGTGGTCCACCGTCTATCATTAAACTCACAAAGTGAATCGCAATGTAATTCAACATAATTGTGCTAATCACTTCGTTCACGCCCCGTGTTACCTTAAGAATAGCGGGAATAATTCCCCATATACCACCCGCTAAGATAGCGAAACTGAGACAGAGCGGTACTGCTATCCAGGAGGTATTTGGAAAGAGTATGGCTATCTTCGTGCCAAACCATGTTGCCGCTAAAACACCCATCAGAAACTGCCCTTCAGCCCCGATATTCCACATCCCACACCGAAACGCTATGGCAACGGAAAGTCCTGTCATAAGAAAAGGCGTGCTTCTCACTAATGTTTCACTTACCGCGCTTACAGAACCGAATGTTATGCCAATAGCTGCAGCATAAGCCTCTATCGGATTATAGCCAAACAAAAATATGATAATGCCATTTGTTATGAAGGCACTGGTTAAAATCAAGACTGGTGCCAATATCCATAGAAAAAAAGACAGGATTTTTTTCAAGATTCTAACACATACGGGTTTTACCTTTTGATACAAGGCAGCTACTAAAATCAAAATCGGTGTTAGAATCCAAACAAAAAAAGACAGGATTTTTTTTAATATGCTGATACATACGGATTTTGCCTTTTGATACAAGGCAGTAAATTTATTCATCCGTTTCTCCTGTCATCAATAGTCCTAATGCTTCAATGTTATCACGGTGTGCAGTGGCTTCAATTAGCCTTCCTCTTGACATCACATAGAGTCTATCACTCATTTGCAAAACTTCGTCTAACTCCGTTGAAATCAGTAAAACAGATTTTTTTCGGTCTCGTTGTGCAAATAAATTTTGATGTACGTATTGTGCAGCATTGACATCTAATCCACGGGTAGGGTTAACTGCAATAAGCAGCTCAGGTTGTGGTGATATTTCTCTGGCGAGAACAATTTTTTGTTGATTTCCACCCGACAAAGCAGACGCAGGAATGTTGGCGGAAGATGGTCGAATATCATAAGTGTTAATAAGCTGCGTCGAGGCTCTATTTTTTGCTTTCTGACTTATTACTCCGCGTTTCGCTAAATGTTCAAAGTGTGTGATGTTCAACATCAGATTATCCGCTATAGAAAACGAAGTAATTATGCCCATTGTACGTCTATCTTCTGGAATGTAACCGACACCACATTTGCGAATGTTCTTTGTTCCAGACGGTTGTCTGCCTAAAATCTCTACCGCTCCTGAAGTAATAGGACGTAATCCCATAATTGCTTCTGCCAATTCACGTTGACCGTTACCATCCACTCCGGCAATGCCAACAATTTCACCGCGATATGCTTGTATAGAGACATCCAAAACTGCGTTTTCATTGCGGCTTCCCGGAACTGTCAGTCCTGAAACATTGAGCACTAAATCTGTTGTCGCTTTATTTTCTTTCCGTTCTACTTCCGAGAGTTCTTCACCAAGCATTTCCCTTGCAAGTCCAGGAGCAGAAAGTTCACCTGTCTTTCCGTGATATACCTTCTTGCCATGCCTCAAGACTGTTATCCTATCACTGATTTCCAAAACCTCCTTCATTTTGTGGCTAATAAAGATGATTGAGCGGTTATCAGCTTGTAATGCACGCAGAATTTTAAAAAAACCGGTTACTTCTTGCGGACTGAGAACTGCTGTCGGTTCATCAAGTATGAGAATACGCGCGTCCACTGCAAGGGCTTTTAGAATTTCAACTCGTTGTTTCAATCCTACTGAAAGCGTGCGTACAAGCACACTCGGATCAACAGCCAGACCGAACCTGTTTGACAGTGCTTCAGTGAGTCGGATCGCGTCACTTTTTTTATAGCGAAACGTGCTGAGTTTTGAGGGGATTCCATTTTCTTCGGGCGGGGATTCCGTCCCAGATTCAATTGAATCTGTATTTCCATCTTTTGAGCTGAATTGCGCAACAGTGAGTGCGATGTTTTCAGCAACAGTGAGATTCTCAATTAGCATAAAATGCTGATGCACCATGCCGATGCCGCTTGCAATTGCGTCGCGTGGAGATTTGAATACTTTTGATTTACCAAAGATACGAATGTTTCCACCTGATGGTTGGTGAAGTCCATAGATGAGATTCATGAGAGTGGACTTTCCAGCACCGTTCTCCCCTAAAATCGCGTGTATTTCTCCGGCTTGTAGTTCAAAATCTACATTGTCAACAGCGATAAGGTCACCGAATGCCTTCGTAAGTTTCTGAAGTTCAAGGATGTTTTCTGTTTCCATCTACACCATACACCATTTCTCAGCTCTGGCAGTTGTTAGTTCTCCATCGTAAGCAACGAACCGAAGGGCAATCTTCCACGTCTCATTTTGGGGAGTTGAAATAGTACCTGTTTGCGTAGGATTATAGAGTGCCATGCCGTAATCCCGAATGAACCACGGGCCGCGGATTTCTTCCTCAAGTATCATCATAAAGACACCAAAATGACCGTGCCCAGGCAATTGATTTTGGTATGCTACAAAATCTGATGTGTTTTCGTCTATGACTTCGACTTTTCCTCTGCGGTTGTTGTCACCAATGACAACACCTCCCATAACCGGTAAAAGTCTCGGTTCAACACGCATGCCGATACTTCCATACTTGGTTTGCGGGTATTCAACGTCACCATAGTTCGCAATCTTTTCACTTGTCATTTCGCATACCGTGCCATCGGCAATGGAGTATAGATTGACAGTCCGAACTTCATCAATTAAAGGCTCTTCGTTAGCATCGCGCCAGATAACCTTCTGAACGAATTGAACACCATCTGCATGTGGTGCTATATCAATTTCTTTCTCCGTTTCCATACGTCCCAAATTCTCAAAGAGTCTGTCTGTAAAGGAACGGCGTGGCGGTGATCCCCAAAACCATGCTTCCCGGTCTTCAACCTTCACAGGTGCTTGTCCTACAAAGATGCCGTTATGAAACGGATGGTCAAAAGCGAATTCCTGAATTACAGTGTGTCCAGCAGGCGTATAGAATGGAAAGACAAAGGGACGGTAAAAATTTGCTCCGACACCTCCTAAACAACGACTCGTATCGATATCAACAACTAAATGTGTTCTGGCATTAACTATTACTTCAAACTTACTCATTATTCACCAAATTTTGATCAATATGTCAATTTGAAATGCTGATCGGCGCGCTTTGCAAAGCGCGTCTACCTGTGAATGTAAGAGGCGCAATGAATTGCGCGACTACAAACGCTGCAAATGCTAAGAAATGTTCATTTAATCTTATAATTCACTATAGATGTTTTTGAAACCAATCCAAAATTCGTTTCTGGTAATCAGTCCGGTGTTCAGGTCGCCATTCAGTGGCAGGGTGTCCTTCACCTCTGTACCATACAAAAGTTGCTTTCTTCTTAAGTCTACGTAATCCAGAGAAAAGTTCTCCAGATTGTGCGTAGTCATCACCTCCAAAACCTTCACCGCAATAAATGAGTACAGGGGTTTCAATCTTATCCAAATGAAATATAGGTGAGTTGTCAATATATTTCTGTCGTTGTTCCCAGAGCGAACCGCCCATACGTCCCTGTCCCTCTTCTGCCCAACCAATGCCACTACTATGTCCCTGTTTCGAAAGTCTCCCATAAACGCTGGTCAGATTGTAGATACCACCACCGCAAACTGCGGCTTTGAAACGGGTGATTTGTGTTATGAGTCCAACTGTGCAATATCCACCGTAACTGAATCCCATTATTCCTAACCTATTTTCATCGGCGATACCCATTTCAACTACCTCGTCTATTGCTGGTAGGACAAATCCTGGCATATCTACTAATGAATTGGTAGATTCAGGTGGCATGTCAACACCGAGAACTGCAAAACCTTGGGCAGCAAGGAGTTGAAAGTTAATTTCTTCAACAGCCAACCCGAAAGTGTAAACCTTTCTTGATAAGTCCTGACCGGGATAGACCTTCGTAATCAAAGGATAACGTCTTCCTTCCTCATAGTCGGCAGGCAGAATCAAAACACCTCGTAAATGCTTGTCTTCTGCTGTTTTTGATTCAATTAAACGCACCTCACCATAGCGTAAGTCACGCAGATGCGGATTAAGATCAGTAACTTGCTGTTGTTTTCCAGTAACTGTATCATACATCCATACTTCCTCAGGGTAAGTTGCATTTTGTGCTCTATAGAAAAGCTTCGTTCCGTTCCCTGAAGGTGTGGATAGGTAAATTTTTTGCTCAAACAGACAGGTAGTACTTGCTGCAGCTGTATTTATCAAATAAAAACCATCTTTCTTTGTTTCGGGATCATGGGTTCGGATGCATATAGATTGTTCTTCATTTGATTGCCAGATAACATGTGTATCTCTCTCAGCAACGAGACCGATGATGTGTCGGTCCAATCCTTCTGTAAGTTTTCGTGTATTGCTTCCGTCTGGTGCAATCTCCCACACATGTCCATCAAAACCGCAGAAAACCGAGGTGCCTGATGCGTTCCATAACGGACGTGTGAAAAAGTGGGGGCTCTCTGCAAAGTTCGTAGTGAGGTTTTTTTGTTCATCACCCTGTGTTGATGTCAAAAACAGACCATCCGGGTGGGTATATATTAGTTGTTTGCCATTTGGTGCCCAACTCACGAATCGCGATCCAAATCTGATATTTGTTGCCAAGCACCTCATTGATGATCCATCTAAAGGCACTAATAATAACTCAAAGAAAACATCTTGAGAAGTTAAACTTTCCGATCCTATTATGTTGAGCACTGCAACTGCAGTATCATCAGGAGAGAGATACATTTCTGCTACATATAATCCACGTGTGAGAAATGATACGTCACCAGTGTCAACATTAAAAACACCTAAGTCTCCCTGAACCCATGCGAACCGACTTAGTTCTTCATCTGAACCCAGCTGCTCACCTGTATCAGTATGCCAGACATTGACGACTTGTCCCTCAGAATCAGGAGAAATAATTGTGGAAAAATCTATATCTTCTGGACGTAGTTTTGTGATGATATATTTCCCATCTGATGTCCACTGCGGCACTTCATAACCTTCTATTGGACTCATCGGCTTTTCACTAATTCGCCGCTGTTTATCTTCTTTTTTATCCCAAACCCACAGTTGCGGAGCACCCATTCGATCGGAACAAAATGCGACATAACGTCTATCTGGAGACCATCTTGGTGCCCAGTCTACCCCTACATCAGAACCGAGTTGATGGGATTCCTTTGTTTTGATATTGGTGACCCAAACCTCATCACAATGATGATAAGCTGGTGCTCCGGTAGGTAAAAGTTTTGAGTATTCTGTCGTTTCTTGTTCGGATGATGACTTTCGACTGGGATCCTTCACGACATAGGCAAGAGATTCTCCATCTGGGGAAAGCTGGAATCGCGAAACTGATGCAAATGAAAGAGATTTCATTTTAAGTACATCTGAAATGGTTAATGTTTTGTGAGCCATCTTTTATCCTTATTTTGTTTTCAATTGCAGGACGCAAGCAGTTTAATTTGCCTATCTACCGCACAATTATTGCTTGATAAAGTATATGTTATCAATCCAGAGATGTCAACATCAATTTGAGGCAAATTCAGAGTCGTTCAATTGTTGGGTTTTTCTCAATATTTTAGATACGGTCGCTCGGACAGGAAGAACCCTTTGAAAAAGTTAGAATTTATAGGAAAATTGAATGGCTCTGATCAGTCTATCACATAGTTGTTTTCAACAACTATGTGTGGTATACTCTAAACATTTGGAATGAAAATTTGTTCACTGAATTCTGGCTGAGGCGACACGATGCCACGAAACAAATGGAAGGATAATATTGTATATAGAATCGTTTTAGTTTTTAGTTGGGTTTGCCGTATTCTTCCAAGAAATTGGGCGATGGGCCTCGGTAGTGCTATTGGCAAATGCCTCTATCGGATTCTGAAAAAACGGAGACAGATTGCCCTCAACAACTTGCAGATAGCCTTTGGAAATAACTTTGTGGAAACGCGCCGACAAGAAATATGTAAAGCAAGCTTCATTAACCTTGGGAAAACTGTAATAGAATTCATGCGTTTTCCGAAATTGAACACCGAGAATATCTGGCGTGAAGTTACAGTATATGGCAAAGAACACCTCAATTCCGCTTTGGAAAAAGGAAAAGGGGCGATTGTGTTTTTACCACATTTTGGAAATTGGGAGCTCCTTTCACTTGTTTACGGTATGCTTATTCCAAATAGGGCAAAAGCAATTGCTTTTCCGTTGAAAAACGTACGGTTGAACGATTTAATTTGGCGATACCGACAACTTTTAAGTTTAGAATTAATTCCACGAAAAAACGCAGTTCGCGCGACCCTACGTGCCTTAAAAAACAACGATGCTATCGGGTTCTTTGCGGATCAAAACGCTGGCGATCAAGGTATATTTATAGATTTCTTCGGCAAACCTGCTTCCGCGGCAAAAGGCCCCGTATCTCTTGCGCTCAAAACCGGCGCGCCGCTCCTTTTTTCTTTGGATATTCGACAACCAAATGACCAGCATCACATCCATATTTCGCCACCAATCCATTTGGAATCCTCCGGCAATTTTGAGCATGATGTAGAATTGTATACAGCACATCTTATGAAACATTTGGAAAAATACATACAGGAATATCCTGACCAATGGCTTTGGCTACACAACCGATGGAAAACACAACCAAATCCGAATTCATAGGAAAATTGATAGTTTTGAGCTGTAGTCACTTTTTTTAAAATTGCATTGCACTTATCTTGAAATTGTGGTAAACTATAAGATATAAAATACAATACAGAACTATGAACCAAATTAACCGCAGTGGAGTATTCTCATGAAAAGATTTACTTTATCCTTCATCGTTTTAGTTGTCGCGATCGGGATTCCGTTGTTATTCATACACTCCAATGAAAAAAACGCAACAAGTGATAAACAAATCACGAAGGATGCACTTAAAGCTTTAGAAAATGTGATTCAAACCGCCGAACAGAATTACTACGAACCGGTAGACAAACATGCAATGTTGCAAGGGGCAATTAAAGGCGCACTCGCCGCAATAGGAGATCCTTATACCTACCTTTTATCCGAGCGTGATCATCAGCGTTCTGTTGAGAATCTATACAATGCAGAATTCGGTGGACTCGGTGTGAGTATTTACCCTGATCATCGCGGATTTATTAAGATTTCTAAACCGATGCCAGGCACCCCCGCAGAATCTGCTCAATTAAAAGCTGGCGACTATATCACCAAAGTCAACGGAAAACGAATTTATTTAGGTGAAAGAACAGGTATGACACTCGACGATGTCGTCGATCTACTGAGAGGTGCCGTGGATACAGATGTAACGTTAACTGTGCAGCGAAAATTTCTTGAGCCGTTCGATATAAAATTAACACGCGCGAAAATTTCAATCCCAAGTGTTACGTCAACCCTGCTTGAAGACAAAATCGGTTACATTCGGATCACCAAATTTATCGGTACAGACCGAGCTGGCGGAACAGAAGAAGAATTCAATAAGGCACTCGCAGCACATCAACGAGCCGGGATGCAGGCATTAATTTTAGATCTACGCAGCAATCAAGGCGGCCTTCTGGATGCCGCGTATCATATTGCTGACGCTTTTATCAGTGAAGGCGTTATCGTTTCTACACGGGGTAGAAAAAGTGAATTTGATGAGGAATATCCTGCTAATTCTGACATTCTGTGTGATCCTGAAATACCGGTTGTTGTGCTCGTTGATGAGTATAGCGCAAGTGCTTCCGAGATCGTTGCAGGTGCAATAAAAGATACCGGGCGCGGCATCTTGGTCGGAGAGAAAACTTACGGTAAGGGCGTTGTCCAAAAACGTTACCCTCTGACAGGGATCGGTGCAATGTCACTCACTATTTCCTCATACTACACGCCTAATGGAACATCAATTGACAAATCTGGTATTACCCCACAAGTCCATATTGCTGAGGTTGTACCTAATAGAATTGAACAGATAATGCAGCGGTTTGTGGCAGAAAGAAATACCGTTGAAGATTTTGTCACCAATTGGATTGGAGCAGAAATCAAACGGACTGGAGAAATCCCTAAACATTTTAGATTATTGGAAGCAGAACTCCCACAGTTTAGGCAAAAACTTGCAGACGATGGATTTAGAGTGAGTCTACGTTGGTTAACACTGCGTGCAGAACAGCTATTTAACCTTAACGTTGGTATTGAACGGATTGTGAATTTAAGATATGACACACAACTACAAGAAGCAATTCGCATCATTAAAGCAGAAGAAGTTGGAAGCATTATCCAGTTGTACCTCACTCTTAATCAGACACTGAAGCTTATGGGACAAGAATTGCAAACGCTGCTAAACACATCAAATTAGTTCAGTAGTACTTGATACATTCCACTGAATTTCATCCTATGTAGATAAATTAATGAATCAGCAATCCTCGAACACCACCGAGGTTATCACCAAAAAAGCGATAATTGTTGGTTTAATCCTCGTCATCGTCAATGCGTACTGGGTCGGAATCGCCAGCGAACTCTGGTACGCAGTCTATACACTTGTCTCTCCTTTTTCCAACGCAGTCTTTACGTTGGTAGTGTTACTTGCACTCAACGTTCTCCTCCGCAAAATCTCTACACGTATCGCTTTCACGCCTGCCGAACTTTTATTAATCTATATCATGGTGACAATGGTCTCCACCATCTCTGGACATGCCATGATGGCAATCCTAATGGGGACTTTGGCACATCCGTTCTGGTTTGCAACTGCGGAAAATGAATGGGCACAACTCTTTTTGCACCATATCCCTGAATGGCTTACGGCACATGAACCCGAATGGTTAACTGGCTATTATGAAGGTGAATCAAGCTTCTATTTGTCGGAACATCTACGTATATGGCTAAAACCGGTCCTTATTTGGTCAAGTTTTATCTTTCTCCTCTACGGATCGTTGCTCTGTTTGGGACTATTGCTTCGAAAACAGTGGATGGAACGCGAAAAATTAAGCTTTCCATTAACACAGTTACCGTTGCAGATGACAACGAATCGCAGTTTTTTCAGTTCACGTTCACTTTGGATAGGATTTGGGATTGCCGCACTGCTCCGCGTTATTGCTGGTTTGCATGATCTGTTTCCCGTGATTCCTGCTTTTCCCTCCAGCTATCGGCTTGATAGACATATAACAGAAAGACCCTGGAATGCTGTCGGTTATGTCTCCATGTCCTTCAACCTTGCTATTGTTGGACTGACCTATTTCATGCCGCTTGATCTTGCGTTCTCAACATGGTTTTTCTTCTGGCTTACACGCGCAGAACGGGTGATCGCAAGTGCTGTTGGGATAACAAATATCAGTACACTTCACCTTAACGACCGCGCGTCGGGGGCTTGGGTTGGTATTGCTGTGCTAACTTTATGGATGGGACGTAGACACCTTATCCGGTTTTTCAAGCATGTTGTCGGGCTTGAACGAGGCGATGATAGCAACGAGCCACTATCCTATCGGACGACAGCAATTCTCACTATTCTCAGCGTGGGTGCGGTGTTTGCCTTCTGTTATATCGCAGGAATGTCGTTATGGGTGATTGCCATCTTTTACATGCTATTTGTAGCGTTTGCTTTAGCAATCGGACGTGTTCGCGCTGAATTAGGACCGCCCTACCATGAGGTAATCGGAATTAATCCGCGCCAAATGATGGTGAACATATTTGGAACCCGTAGCTTAGGGGCAGCAAACCTCACTGTCCTGACATTCCTCTATGCTTTTAACCGTTGTAACCGTTCACATCCGATGCCAAACCAGATTGAATCACTGCGTATCGGCGATCAGGCACGGATTCCGGGTAAAACCCTGCTTTTAAGCATGGCACTCGCTATTGGAGTTGGCGCAGTGGCTACGTTTTGGACATATTTGCAGGTCGCTTATAACTACGGTGTGCTGGCAAGATGTCAAGGACATGTCGGGCACTTCGGATGGGAGAGTTTCAATCCGCTGCAAAGTTGGTTACAACATCCGAAGGAAGCAAATTGGGGTTCGATGGTATTTATGGGGGCAGGTTTCGGGTTTGTTTTCCTTCTCAATTTTTTGCGAACGCGCCTACTGTGGTGGACATTACACCCATCCGGATATGTCCTTTCTGGTGCTTCCTGGGGAGGCTTGATATACTTTTGGTTTCCTGTTATGGTAAGTTGGTTTATAAAGTTTATGATTCTACGGTTCTCAGGGTGGCAAACCTATCGCAGAGCAATACCGTTTTTCCTCGGATTGGTTTTAGGAGATTTTGTCCCGCGAAGTATTTTGAGTCTAATCAGTTTTCTGATGAATCTTTATATGCCATCTTCAGGGGCGGGGCATTCGCTTTAGCATCAGAAGTACGATATAATGGAAATTATATTATGACACCACTACTTACCGTCAATTCAGTAACAAAACAGTTTGCCGCGACACCTATTGTACAGGATGTCAGTTTTGAAGTGTATCCAGGGGAAATATTTGCACTTTTAGGCGCAAGCGGCTGTGGTAAAACGACGACGTTACGCTTGATTGCGGGGTTTGAAAGAGCGGATACAGGCGTAATTGCTATGAGGGACCGCGTTCTGACGGACGAAGAAATACACATTCCGCCTGAATCGCGTGAAATTGGGTTTGTTTTTCAAGATTATGCCCTCTTTCCTGACAAGAATGTGCTGGAAAACGCTGCATTTGGATTTAGTCGGAAGATGCCGAAAAAGGAAAGACATGCGAATGCTTTGGGGACGCTTGAGCGAGTCGGCATTGCGCACCTACACGCACGGATGCCGCATCATCTCTCTGGCGGTGAACAGCAACGGGTTGCTTTAGCGCGCTCACTTGCGACACAACCGAAGCTGCTGCTGTTAGACGAACCTTTTTCAAGTCTTGATACGGGGCTACGTCAAGCAACTCGCGAAGAGGTGCGCGGGTTACTAAAAGCGGACGGCATTAGTGTGGTATTGGTAACCCACGATCAGGAAGAAGCATTAAGTTTTGCTGAACGTGTTGCTGTGATGAATAGCGGGACAATAGAACAGATTGGCACACCTGAAGATGTATACCGACATCCAAAAACTGTCCATGTTGCGAATTTTTTGGGAAAAACCAATGTCATTGAAACAGACATCAGAAACGGTATTGCTGAAACACCTTTCGGCGCATTGGCTGTAGATGCTCCTAACGCAACCGATGTGCTGCTCTCAATTCGTCCAGAACATATCACTATAGAGAAACATGTCACTGATGCCAGTGATAAAAACATCGGACGCATCACTGCTCGTGAATTCAAAGGGCATGATTTCACCTATCGCGTTGAGGTAGATGGTAAATCTTACTTTGTTCAAACTGACTATCAGCGGCATTTCCAAGTCGGTGAAGCGGTTATATTGAGACCAACTGAAGCGGTTGTGATTGAAAAAGCAGGCTAATTTGTGTATTAACAAACTGAAGGTTACCACTTTTCTGCTTTTTGTCTCTAAAAATTTTTAAGCTGTCCAAACTATTGCTTTGTCAAGACTTGTCAGAATCGCAGTTAATATCGTAGGTCGGGTTTCGCAAGCTCTACCCGACCTACAGGTAGTTTGGACAAAAATGTGAAAAATGTGAAAAATGGACCAGAAAAATCGAAAACTAAATAACCCTGCATAATTTTAACTGATTGGGGATAATAACGGTAATCTTTTTAAATTGACAAACGTTTTAAATCGTGTTAAAATAAGTTATACATATTGTTGAAGGAGGTGTTTGGTATGCAGGAACAATTAAAATTGGAATTGACAGGTAATCCGTGGACAGA
This sequence comes from Candidatus Poribacteria bacterium, assembly GCA_003635185.1. Taxonomy (GTDB): domain Bacteria; phylum Poribacteria; class WGA-4E; order WGA-4E; family WGA-3G; genus MSPOR6. The sequence goes on from PYJA01000015.1 coordinate 59,640, forward strand.
TTTTGGGATTGTTAGTTTTTGTGCGGAATTGCGAATGATTGCCCCAGATTTCTTAGTTGAGAGACCTTTCCTGACAGAAAATGAGGCAACTATCACGATTGATACTTCAGACATTGAAACGGTGAAGACTTGGTTTAATGACAGACTGAAAAGTCGGTGGAATCAGATATATTGGTTGAGCAAGGACGCAAGAATTTACAATAAGTCATTAATGCATGACTTATCTCTAAAAACTGATACGGAAGGATTTGTTGTTACCGATGAAAAAATTCCGATTATGGAGAACCAAAAAAAGCGGATTAAGGAATTATCGCCGCAAACCCAAGTCAAAAATGAAATACGAGTTGCATCACACCGATTGAATTTCATCGGTACTTTGGGAGAAGGAAAAACGAGAGATGTTCAAAAGATAAAAAGCGAAAAGGAAAACATTGTTCAAGACTTCGTTGAAAATTGGATTTTTCCTGAAGGTAAAAAAATATGCGAAATTTCTGGACGTGAGAGTAAGAAACTCGAAGAGGCACATCAAGTGATTAACCCTTTTTTGAATAAGCATCAAAACGTTAAAGTGCGCGGTTTTGGTGGAACAAACACTTATTCCAAAGTTAGCCCGATTCTCAGATTTGTTAACCTTTGTTCTACATTAGAGCCGTGTATTCCATTTGTTTACAAACATCCAACAACATTATTGATTTTACCAGAAATTGCTAACTTATCACTTTTGGCAAAAGTATATGAGCTATTGCAGATAAATCTCAAGGATGTTAGTGATAAAAATGAACTTTCCACAGCAACAAACCTTCGTGGGATTCTGCGGGCATCAGATGCATTTTCACTTGCAATTACGTTATTTCATAACATTTTCTACAAATTCACGACAGAAGAGGAATGGGATTTAGCCCCGTGGGAGGAACCTGATGAAGTTCGACATCAAGTAACTCGGTGGGTGATTATTCCGTTCGCGAGAGAACAAAATATCCGTTTCGGAAATTTCAATACCATAGAGGTGGACCATAGACTTTACGATTTTATTAGACCGATTCAGTACAAAGAAAACGATGATATCCGGCTTGTGCTGGATATCTTGAGTCGTATTAGTTTCAGTGCTGGTGGGGAAAACGCTGTTCGTTACTTAAGCCAGGCAATTGCAACCAGTGATCCTCGACTGATGAAGACTGCGATTTTTAGACTCTGGAAACATGCTGATGCAGTCACTTTTAGTCCGCAAAAAGATCGACCACATCCAGTAAAATTATTACCACATTTCATTAGATACTTCTTGGAGGTAAATGCTGTGTTAAATAAAGAAACACGTGAGGATCTGCGTGCATTAGGAAGCACAATTGGATCCGTTTTTTCAAGCGACGTAACGCTAATTAGTAAACTTTACAACGTTTCAAGCGAAAATGCCTTTCGTGAATTTCTGAAGCAAGTTTCATATAGACTCTACAAAGTTGGACGTGTAGGTGAAACGCTATCGGATGGGAAACGTCAAATTGAAGTACAAGGGGAACCAAAAACAGTGACTCCTGTAAGTGTTGAGCGAATCACGCGCATCTCGGATAAGCTGTCTGAAGATTCCAACATTTGGAAACCGATGGCGGAAACTCTCTCAACATTTGCAAGTCTCAACGCATTTAACGCTAACTTTTTTAAATCTACAAATTGAGGAGGTCAGATAATGACGCATATCAAAGGAATAACTATAGTATGGTTGAGCAAAACCGATCTGAGCAATCTCAACGCAGGTGAGGGCGGTGGCGGTAATGTTACCGAACTAAAGACTTATGACAACAGTAAACCGTATGCTTCCGGTCAATCAGTCCGACATGCGCTCCGCGAGGCAATTGAACGTAACAATCCTGGAGTGTTCCGTTGTACGCCAGAATCACCTTGCGGTGATATTGAAAATTGCTGGCTTTGCGATCTATTCGGTTACTTGAACCCAAAACTTGATGAAGGTTTTGATCGCAGGTGGTCACCTATTAAAGCAACACCTGCTTTGGGGCAGATAGCAAGTGACATTGTTACCGACTTGCTGATTCGGATGAGTGAAAAACCTAAACCGAAAACAAGAAGGGCACAAACAGAAGATGAACAAGAAAATTCTGACAACGAAGAACAGAGAAAGAGAGATCAACGTATAGCTTACGTCCAAATGATGTCTAACGTTTACCGAGTGGGGCTATCGCTTGACTTTGCAAACATCGGTTTTGCAAAGAAAGCTAAGTACGATGGAACTGGCAATAAAGCTGAATTCAAAGGATGGGAGGAGATAGCAAACATCGAACTGGATGAACGTAAAAAACGCGCTGTTGCAGTATTAGAAGCAATTGGCGGCATCACAGATTTTGCAAAACAGGCACGAAATGCCGCATCGCTCTCACCAGATATTTTTATCGCCTCAATCCATTCTCGGTACTCCCACAGAACGCTCCGCGCTTTGGAGTGTAATGATAATGGTAAAGTCAGTACCGATACATTAAAGTTTATTTTAAAAGATTTGCAAGATGATGGGGCAAAGTTGTTTTTTGGCTTCACGCCAAGCGTGGTGGAAAATGATAACGAACTTCTTGAAACCGTTAAGGAATTCGAACTTGAACCCATGAATCCAATTCAGGCATTGAGAAATCTGGTGAAAACTGTTCAGAACGTATCACAAGAGTGAAAACCCGTTAGGGCGAGAATTGACTCGCCCTAATTCCGATTGGAGGTAATCATGGAGAAGATTCTCACATGCGGCCTGGTTTGCCCATTCTGGACTTCATTCCGAAATCCGAGTACGGTGAACGTCCACGTAACCTATCCATTTCCACCGCCAACCACGCTCTATGGCATGTTGAATGCTGCACGCGGCATGCCACAAGACTGGCAGGATGACCAAGACGAATGGCAAATTTCACTTGTCATTGAATCAAGTGGAAAGTTGATTCAAACCTTCAGCAAAATTATGAAAATCTATGAAGAAAAGCGAAAAAAAGCCGAGGCTGCGAAAGATAAGTATGGTAAAGGGGTCTTCCAAAAGACAACTGTCATGCGCCAGAAAATGATTGGCGTTGAATACACGGCTTATTTCAAGGCACCGGAAGAGCGACTTATTGAAGGATACCAAGCGTTATTATCTCCACACTGGCCCCTCTACCTGGGGGAATCTGATGACCTCGTTGACGTGATTTCACCGCGCATTATTGAAGTTGAACCGATGCCTGTAAAACGGATCCATTCAATAATTCCAGAATTAGAACAAGGCTGTCGATTGGTAAAAGTACCAAACCGATTTGTAAAACAAGGTAAAAGTTGGCACGTTCAACAGCAACTCTATTCCATTCCACCAGAGAAGGATGGGATTCAATTAAGCAAACCGAAATTAGCATATACAATCGAAGAGAGGAATATCGTTTTCAATGGAAATTCTTGGTAAACCAAATCAAACATTACTCGGACATACCCACGACTGCTTGACTGTTTGTAACGAACTGCTTATCCGACGAGAACCATTTTTCCGCAATTTTTGTGAGAGATACAGCTGGAATTGGGAAGAAGTTCGGCATTGCATACGTTTTGCTGTCTGGTTTCACGACATCGGTAAAGCATCAAATCAGTGGCAAGACTATATAAAGGGAAAAGGGAAATCAATTACACATGCACTCCCGTCATTTGCAATCGGTGCAATGAGTCTGAACGTACGTGGATTTGAGAAAAGTCCAAAACTTGCTGCACTCTTTGCGGTTTTAGCGCATCATACGCAGATGCTCCATAACGGTTCTTTTCTTGAAGAGAGATATCGGCGCAGCGTAGATATACCTTTACCATATCTTAATCAACATTTCGCTTGTTTTCGTGAAATTGAACCTGACTTCAAAATAGCCCAATGGCAGAAGCAGCAACTTCAGTTCAATCGGTTCTGTAAGTTTCTTGGGGATTTCAAGACCGACGTGCGAAGGGAACCTGACTTACAATTCAAAGCACTCTATACCCTCATTCTCAACATACTAACAGCATCCGATAACTACGCAAGTAAAAATGAACCTAAAGGTGGTTCCCCTGATAACCCCCACGGTAGAAACCTCTCACGCCGTCAACTCTTATTGATAAACGATGAATTTCCACTCTATGACAATGCCCCGTTAAAGACGTTATCATTTTTACCAGAAGGTGAACAACCCAATGAGATGCAACGCAAAATTGTAGCATCCGGTTCAGACAGATTAATTCTAAATGCAGGATGCGGTGAAGGGAAAACTGCCGCGGCACTACTTTTTGCACAGAAATTGTTAAAGGAGAATCAAATTGAGCGAATCATTCTCACACTGCCAACGAAATTCACAGCAAACAACCTATATCACGATCTTATTAGTCCAGAAAAGTACGATATACCAAAAGAATTAGTTGGTATTGTCCACGGTGATTCAGAACAATTCCTGACGCAACTTTCAGATGATGAAGAGACACAAGGAGAATCGGAAAAGACAAATGCAAATGTCCTTGCACAAGAATTCGAAAATAATTTCTATGCCAAACCTGTTACGATCTCAACTGTAGATCATTTGTTGATGAGTCTATATCACGGTTACAAGTACGCCGATCGAGCATTTTTCAATATTGCATCTTCACTTGTAGTTTTTGATGAAGTCCACTACTATCAAGGAAAAACGATTGAGGCAATCGCAACGGCAATGCGTCACCTAACAAAACTGAAAATCCCACATCTTGTGATGACCGCGACAATTCCAAAGGTCGTCCGCGAACGATTCAACGATCCTGAAAAATATTGTTTTCAACAAGCACAGGCATTAATCAAAGACACATCAGAACCGAAAACCCCTTTTGAAATTGTCAAACTGAATCAAACGCCACTGGATGAAGAAAACACGATTTCATCAGAACTTTTGGATTTAGTTAAACAGAATCAGGGCAAAAGACAGATAATCTTTGTAAATCAAGTCAACCGTGCGAAAAATGTTTATCTCGAACTGGAAAGACAAGACATCTCTGAAAATCTAATCTGTTATCATTCCGGTTTCATTGGCAAACATCGAGTTAAAAAGGAAAAAATGATACGTTCACTATTTAAGGGTTCAGATAGCTGCGTGCTGGTATCAACCCAAGTGAGTGAGCTTAGTTTAGACATCAGCGCAGATGTTATGTATTCTGAAATTGCACCGATAGACTCTATTGTACAACGGGGCGGTAGACTGAATAGAAAAGGTATTTCGCCAATTGACAAACAAATAGGACATAATTATAGGCTTTATCTCATGCCTGCTTACAAAGATGAAAAAGCATGTTTGCCTTACGAAGCTGACATCTTACGAAAATCATGGAAAACAATTGGAGATCGGTACACGTTTGCTGAAGCATGCAAGTGGGTTGATGCTGTTTATCAAGAATGTGAACCACTTATGCACACCGAACTATCAAAAGCAATTCACAATGATCTAATTTTTGGCAAAAAGCCACAAGATAACTATGCAGGAGAAAAGGCAGAAGAGGGGAGAGTCATTATTCGAGAACAAAAATATCGGACTTACGATGTAGTACCGATAGAGTTTGAGGATGAAGTAAAAAATGATTACAAAGAATTTAAAAACTATAATCTAAGTATTCCCGCATGGGCATATTGGAAATCGGAAAATCAATTTCACTGTAGAAAGGCAAAACTTGAAATATGTAACCAGAAGACAAAAGAGGTTAAGACGTATCAAATACCTTTCACAGTAATCCAAGCGGACTACTGCTTTGATATAGGACTTCCAATAGGTTTGGAAAAACCTCCAAATATTTGTTGACGTTACACCTTATACTAAAAAATATTTCACAGCGAAAAAACACCCATGAACCCATACAGACAGTGAGCTAACAACCAATTTCAAAATATACCAAATCATACCGTACGGTACGATTTTAACGTTGAAAGCATACTGATGCCACAGCAGGAGACACCCAATGAAAGTAGTTGAAGTAAAAACCTATATGATAGACGTGCCGCCACCGCATTGGGGGGGTAGGCATTGGATTTTTGTCAAATTGGTAACTGACGAGGGGATTGAAGGCGTAGGCGAATGTACCTATCACACTCGCCTAAACCATGTCGTCATCGAATTGATCAAAGATTGGGGAGAACGTTATCTCATTGGAACTGATCCGTTTCGGATTGAAAAAATCTGGTCTACGCTTTACGAAGGGCCTTGTGTGCGGCACCCTGGCCCGCTTGCTACGCCAGCGATGAGTGCAATTGAGATGGCGTGTTGGGACATTGTCGGTAAGGCAGTAAACCAACCGATTTACAACCTTTTGGGAGGGATGTTCCACGAAAAATTGAGGGCGTATTCCTATCTGTTACATTGGCGGCACGGTGATTCGCCAGAAAAAACCGGTGAACTCGCGCTTTCTTATGTTGAAAAGGGGTTTACTGCTGTCAAATTTGATCCTGTCCACCCACATACGGCAGACAGATTAGAAACACTCAACTATGCCGAAAGTGTTATCCGCGGGATTCGTGATGCAGTGGGTGATAGATGCGATATTCTTATCGGCACACACGGACAATTTAATACGAATAGTGCCATTCGCTTTGCTAAACGTGTTGAACCCTACGACCCACTTTGGTTTGAAGAACCTATACCACCTGAGAACATTAAAGAGATGGCGCGCGTTGCACAATCCACCAGCATCCCGATTGCTACTGGTGAACGGTTGCTAACCAAATATGAATTCGCTGACTTATTAGAGCATCAAGCAGCGTCTATCTTGCAGATGGATTTGACAATAACAGGCGGCATCCTTGAAGCGAAGAAGATTGCGTCTATGGGTGAAGCACACTACGCCCAAATCGCACCGCACTTATACGGTGGCCCCGTCGGCGGCGCAGCGAATATACAATTAGATGTTTGTAGTCCAAATTTTTTGATACAGGAAGGGATTCACATGTGGGACGGTTTTCACGCTGAAATTCTCAAGGAGCCGATACAGTGGGAAAATGGCTACATTATTCCACCGACTGGACCTGGACTCGGCATTGAACTGAACGAAGAGGTCCTGGAAAAGCACTCAATTGAACTTTGAAACCTATAAATCAGGACTTACGCATTCCCCCCTTGATAAGGGGGGCAGGGGGGTTAAATAGTCCGGTATTTCACTGTTTTTGGTCTTTTTAACCCCCTAAATCCCCTTATCAAGGGGGACTTTAAGAGAAAATGCGTCCGTCCTGTTACTTTAAAGGAAGATATGTCAACCGCAGATACGCCAACGGGTACGCTTGACGAGCTGCCCGAATCAATTGAAGCAACATTAAAAACGCTGGATATCCAATTTGAAGAGGTACGCTTTGCTGTCCGAAGCGACGTAAGCTCAACAGGGAGTTACGGTGAAGAATGGTTTGTACTAACAGATGCTGCGATATTTACCGTAGCAGGTGAAGGTGAGGTGCTTCACTATATACCTTATAAAAGTGTCTTAGGTATTCGTGCTGAAACCGTAGTAGATGCTGGTCTCCTTGTGCTGGAAACACAGGAAGGGACGGTAGACCTCATCCGTTATTCAAACGGTTGTGCGGCGAAGTTCGGGTTTGTCGCCCGTTTTATCGGAGACGAAATAGAATTCCGAGAAGGCAACCGGGATGAACCACCGATTTGGGACTATAAGGTTGAGGAACATACTTGTAAAACCTGTGAATTACCACTGGCAGATGAGTTCTCTCCTTGTCCCGCATGCACTAAAAAACATAGGGTAATGTTACGTATTTTGTCGTATATGCGCCCTTACAAGGGTAAAGCATTACTCTTTATGGTATTTGTCATTGTTGGCACACTGATTTCTTTGGCTCCGCCTTATTTTTCCCGTATCCTAATTGACGACATACTACTGCTGGACGATGCTGCCGGTCCTACACCCGATGGAGAAACAACATGGTTAGGCAATATATTCCGATCAATCCAACCAGCAGCAACAGCATTATCCATCGCGGTAGGGACACTCTTAGCAACGCATCTAATCAGCGCAATTATTAATATTTTGCACTCACGATTGAGTGCGTGGTTGACGCTTCACATTGCAGCAAATATACGCGAACACGTTTACGAGCATTTGCATGATCTCTCTATCAGATTTTTTGACAAACGAACGACAGGAACTGTTATCTCACACATTACCGAGGATAGTGAACGGTTACAGGACTTTATGTTGGAAGGACTGTCGTTCCTTGGTAGGGAATTGTTTTTGATCTTCGGGATTGGTGTCGTGCTTTTTTTGATGCATTGGCAATTGGCATGTTTCGTCTTAATTCCAATTCCAATTATCATTTTGGGGGGAGGTTGGTTTTGGCGGAAGGTCCGAAGTCTCTGGCATCGTGCATGGCGACGCCGCTCAAAACTTTTTGATGTTGTCAACGATTCTGTATCCGGTATCCGAGTTGTTCGTGCATTCGGTCAACAAAGAGGAGAAGTTAACAGATTCGGCAGTGCAAACATTGATGCGCGAGACTTTGAAACCAAAGCCGAGATGGTCTGGGCTACCTATTACCCGCCGCTGATGTTTGCTGTTAATTTGGGGTCTCTGATTGTTTGGTATGCAGGGGGACTTGATGTTCTCGGTGGGTCATTGACGCTCGGCGAATTGATTTCTTTTAACGCCTACCTCGGAATGTTCTATGGGCCGTTGCGATATATCAGTCCACTCATCAATTGGGCATCTCGTTCCATGACAGCAGCGGAACGGCTTTTTGAGGTGATAGACTCACAACCAGAACAGTTTGACGATGGCAATCTTAAAGCAATACCAAATATTGTCGGAGAAGTCAAGTTTCACAACATGACTTTCGGCTACGATGCACATAAACCTGTGCTTCGGGACATAAATCTTCATGTGAAACCGGGTGAAATGATCGGACTTGTTGGGCATTCAGGTGCAGGAAAGTCTACCCTTATCAATTTAATTTGTCGCTTTTATACACCGGATGCTGGACAGTTAGAGATTGATGGTGAAGACATCAAACAGATTAACCTCAAGGATTTGCGTAGACAGATTGGAGTCGTGCTACAGGAGCCATATCTATTCAGCGGCACTATTGCAGAAAACATTTCTTATGCGAATCCTGATGCCTCAATGGAGCAAATCATCACTGCATCAAAGGCAGCCAATGCACACGAATTTATCATCAAATTTCCCGATGGATATGACACTGAAGTCGGTGAACGAGGTGGAAGTCTATCTGGTGGTGAACGACAGCGCATCTCGATCGCACGGGCGATCTTACATAACCCACGCATTCTGATTCTTGATGAAGCCACCTCTTCTGTAGATGTGGAAACCGAAAAAAAGATTCAGCAGGCGATTGACAGGTTGGTGCAAGACCGAACCACTTTTGCAATTGCACACCGTCTTTCAACACTACGGAATGCAGATAGGCTATTTGTAATAGAAAAAGGTAAAGGTGTTGAATGCGGTTCTCACGAAGAACTTATGGAGAAAAAGGGTATCTACTACAAACTTGTAGAGACACAAAGGGAAGCTGCTAATGTTCGCGCTGAAGCACAAATCGTGGAGAGATAGACATGCAGAATGAGAATCCTGGAGTACAAAATACATCTGTGAAGGATAAATCTGAGAGTACTGAGTCCCAGGAACAAGAAGAATTTGCACAACGTTTTCTGAATGCATCTGAGATGACGTTTACACGTTCTCAAGTAGGTACCGCACGGCTTGAAATTCATAATGAGGTTTGCCATCTGCGTGTAATAGTCCGCAGACTTATGCCGCTTAGTCATCCTGAACAGTATATTTCACTCGCGGCGGATGAAGACACTGAAATCGGAATCCTTGTGAACCCATCGGAACTTGCCCCTGAAAACCTCAAAATACTAAATGAGGAATTAGATAAACGATATTTCACGCCTATTATCCAAAAGATATATCGTGTGAAGGAACAATTTGGTATCCATGAGTGGGAGGTCCAAACGGAGCGCGGGCGTGTGACGTTTTTGGTGCGTGGATTGAATCAGAATATAAAGCAGGTTCCACCTGCACGGCTTTTTGTGACAGATGTGCGGGGGAATCGCTACGACATACCAGATTATCGGGAGTTAGATGCACAGAGTTTTCATCAAATTCAGCGGCATCTGTAAACAACAATGAAATATAAACGTCTTCAGGCAGTTATTACCTCAGTAGTAATTCATCTCATCATCGCTGCGATTATTGGGATGCTTCTATCAGAACACCATTGGACATTGAATGACGATGCAATCAATGTGAGATTTATCAAAAACACACCGATAAGGGATACAGTGCCTCGAACACATAGAACGGTAGTACTCCCTACAACTCGGCAAACAGCAAATCCATTGCGAGTTGATATTCCCCCAATCAATCAAATTCCAAAGACCGATACCTCAATTCAAAATCCAATGACTACGCAGATGTCCGACACGGATGTGTTAAAACCAGATGATGTGCCTGCTCCAAACCTCCGAGTAGAAACACAACAACGGGCGGTTAATACTGTGCGGGGAACTCCTATAGACGTGCCAACTGTACCATCAACAGCAGTGAAAATAAAACCGCGTTCTAATGCCGTTGTTAGTCCAAAGTCAAACACACCTACAACAGATGGATTCGCTGAATTTCTTGATGGCACTTTACCAGATAGGAACTTACAGGGAGATCTTAACGTCACACTGGAAAATCCTGCCTTGTTACCGCAAGGGCAATTAGGAGCGATTCTTGAAGGCACGGGAGATAATTTACGCGGGCATATTCGGATTATCCGTCTCAAACACGCACTCTCGGATTGGTGGCAAGACCCCACGGCACTGCCCGCCCTCATGAAATGGATGGATAAACACACCACAATCCGCGCAGATATGAATTTTGAAGGTGGTTCACTTCCATTAACAGATCCAAAAATTTTAGACGCGCCACTCATTGTGATGACAGGACATGACAGAGATATTACCGCTGGACGCGGGCTTGCAAAAGATGGGCCCTTACAAAGTCGTTTTACGCCAGCAGAGCGCGCCGCACTACGCAAATATATCGTAGATGAAGGCGGGACGCTCTTTTTTGATGATTGTGGTTTTCACGGTCTTTTTGCCCATGTTGTCGCTGAAGAGTTGCAACAGATTTTTCCCGACTATCCGCTTGAAATCCTCCCGCATGAACATGAGATTTACACGATTCATTATCATCTCTCAAAACCGCCGACAGGTGGTGCCGTGTTCTGGGGAAACGAAAATAACGCAAAGCCAACCCGATTCCGTTTTCAGAAAGGGATTATTATTGATAATCGTTTAGCAGTCGTTTTCAATAGGAAGGACTATATGTGCGCGATGGAGACTGCAGAGATTGAAAGCCGCACGATGCTACGACTTCGGCGTTCTCCTGATGTTTATCGGTTTATGACAAATTTGCTGATTTATGCGTTGAAGTATGGTGGGAATACGGATAGATCGGGGTATAAGGAATAGGTAACCTTTATACAATTTAGAGTAGTTTAAACTGTGAATAATAGTAAACTTTACCAATACTCTGAAAATAAAAGAACAGCAGGCAGGAAGAGGATAAAGATAATTTCTATAGTGTAGAAAATCACAAGAGTAGTAGAAAAAATAGCAGAACCCCAATTACTAAACGACTTATTATTGTGAATACCGACATTCATATTAAAATCGGTATCCTCTTGTTGTCTTACTGCATCGTAGTGGTATCGGAATAGTCGTTCTAACCAGAGGAAGAATCCATCCAGAATCCAAAACCCTAATATGAAAAAAACAAGTACCGCAGCTACCGCGCAGACAAAAGGTTTTTCCTTAGGAACATAGGTATCTTTTTGAAAGCTTGACAAAACCATAGAAACAAATAAAACCTGTGATGTGATGACGAGTAACAGGCTCGCGCCTTTTACGAAAAGACTGTTGATTGCCATACGTTTAATTACAGCTTGGATCATTTCTAAATGCTTTACAACTTTTTCTGTTCCATTCATGGTTCTCTATTCCATTTATAGTAGATTTTACAATTAACTTTACATTTTGATTGGTAGGGGGGAACTCCGATTCCCGACCACCAGTGGTTTAGTCGCGATTCGGAGATCGCTCCTACAAAGTATATGTAAACATATTTTCATAATTTACTATATGCCTACGGAGGAGTTAGCATTGCGGCAATGTCTTTTGGTAGTTTGACATTATGTTTCTGTTCAAAAACTTCAACGTTTTCGTAGTCTTTACCAAAGTTATCAATGATATTTTCTTGGAGTTCTATGGCATTTGTCAGATCTATTTTGGCTTTTTCCCAATTCTGCAAGTGTACAAACGCCATCCCGCGATTGTAATACGTCTCAGTTAATTCAGGTTTACGTTTTATGGCCTCGTCATAGTCTTTGATAGCAAGTTCATACTCACCTTTCTCGGAAAAAGCATTCCCTCTATTATTATAGGGGCGGTAAAGGTCTGGCCTCAACTCAATTGCCTTACTATAGTCTTTAATAGCAAAATCAAATTCCTTTTTTTCGTAGAAAACTAAACCTCGATTGTAATATGCATAAGCAAAGCTTGAATCAAGTTTTATAGCTGTGTTGTAGTCTTGCATAGCCCGATCTATCTCACCTTTGAGTTTTAAAACTATTCCACGAATGTTATAAGCCGCAGGCAAATCAGGGTCAAGTCTTATTGCTATGTTACAATCTTCAATGGCGCGGTCATAGTCCCCTTTCATACGGTATACACTACCACGATTGCTATATGCTTCAGCATAGTTTTCCTTGAATCGTATCGCCGTGTTAAAGTCTTCAATGGCGCGGTCAATTTCGCCTTTATTACAATAAGCGATGCCTCTATAGTTATAACCTTGTGCAAAAGTGGGTCTCCGATCAATTGCTTTGCTAAAGCGTTCAATGGTGATATCATCCGGTGTCTGTTCTGCTTGTCTCTGCATGTTTTATGTCTCCTTTTCCTTACTGGGTTCAAATGGAACAACCTGAATGACATCCTCTCTCGGTTGCGTTTCTCCCTTGTAAACTTCTACACATTCCTTCAGGTGAATGTCTTGATTTCTAATAAACCCGTGGAGGTCATTGTAGACTGTTTGCGTTGAGATACCATGATGTTTTTGCAAATGGACTAATATAGGTTTTTTAAGCAATCCAGGAATATCAATTACAGTATATTGTTTTCGTTCAAGAAAACCCATCGGAGGTCGAACGAAGACACTTTTTTGCGCTATGATGCGATTTTGAGGATTCTGCGGTCTTTTTATTTGGTATTTTTCGTCTATCTCTTCCCTTCTTTCTAACAAGATCATCCTGCCTGGCTTGTCAAGAGAACTCTCACATGCGAAAAAGAGGGCAATGTGGCTATCAGTTGTAAAGTCTATGAGATTGGTATAACCACCAAAGTGTTGGAGTTCGGTTAAAATTTCAAACTCATCTTTTTCATGGGTATAATCTTGAGACACTTCCAACATTTTCTTTTGGATATTTTCTACATAAAAATCCGCTGACTTTAATTCTTCCGGACATTTACGCCATAGGCTTGAAGACACCTTCTCATAGTGTTGAGGTTCACCGCGATAAATGAAATCACCATCTGCTGATTGTTCTGCAATCTCTTGGATTTTTTCGAAGACTCGGTTTAGATTATCTTGGGATTCCGAGTCGTTAGGTGTATTCATTTTTTTCACAATCACAGTTTCTTCAAGTTAGATTGTATAATGAGTATATCAAATAACCAATTTGATTTTCAAGAGAAATGTTGACATGCAAATGTGTCCAGCACATCAGGAATCCGCTTCATCTACGTGATCAGTAATAATTCGCGATTCAAACAATTTTCACAATGCTTCTAAATATGATGGAAGTCTACCACTGTACAAATCACGGATGATCATGAGTATTTCCCATGACCAATCCGTGATCCAGATGTCTTTTACGGTGTAAATGTATTTGTTACTCGACGACCCACGTATCACCAGCATTGAGGAGTGCTTCAAGGTCACCTTCACCTCGCTGCTGCTTGGCAGAGACAATCTGGTTAACCATCATATCCTCATAACAAGGCTGCTGAACGCTTCGGAAGATACCGATAGGTTGGGGCATTTCAGACATATCACTCATGCGAGCGAGGAAATTCGCTAAAGTGGTATTTTCGGCATATTGATCATGGACAATAAGATCGTCTGTGTCGTTTGTCACGGTAGTGACTTCAGGTTGGAAGTTTTTCAGGCGAATACCCTTTTCGTTTTCTTTTCCAAAGAGTAACGGTTCGCCATGCTCAAGTTGGACGGTATTATCTGCTTTGGTTGATTTATGCGTATAGAGTTCGAAAGCATTCTTATTAAAAATAGGACAATCTTGATAGATTTCTATAAAGGATGTGCCTTTATGTTCAAACGCAGCTTTGATAATGGAACGTAAATGGTTGGGGTCTCTGTCAAGCGAACGTGCCGCAAAAGTTGCCCCTGCAGCAAGAGCCAGACTAATCGGATTAAAAGGAGCTTCAAGCGAACCGAATGGACTTGATTTTGTGTCTTTTCCCTGTTCCGAAGTGGGAGAATATTGTCCTTTGGTAAGTCCGTAGATACGATTGTTAAAGAGCAAAACGTTGATGTCAAAATTACGGCGCAGCAGATGGATGAAATGGTTTCCACCAATAGAGAGTGCGTCTCCATCGCCAGTGATAACCCAAACCGAAAGATCCGGATTTGCCATTTTTACGCCAGATGCGATAGTCGGTGCTCTGCCGTGGATCGTATGAAATCCATAGGTGTTCATATAGTACGGAAAACGACTTGAACATCCAATACCAGAGATAAAGACAATATCCTCTTTGGGAATACCTAATTCAGGCATAATTCGCTGTGTTTGAGCGAGAACTGACCAATCACCGCAACCGGGACACCATCGAACATCCTGATCGGATTCAAAATCTTTTTTGCTTAACGTAGGCACCCCAGCTGGAATGCCTGAAGATTTTTCTTTTTTCATAAGTGTGCCTGCCTTTTTGCACATGAGCCGAGACTTTGTTGGTAAAGGGCAATTTTATTTCTTTTAATCCCGGCATATTTGTGTGTTAGATGTAATTTTCAATTTTAGACTCCAGTTCAAAAACGTGAAACGGCTGACCTTGGATTTTGTTGAATCCAACAGCATCAATAAGATATTCATTTCGGATTAATTGACGGAGATGTCCACTATTCAATTCAGGAATTAAAACAGTTTTGAATCGACTCAGAATTTCGCTCAAGTCACTTGGAAACGGATTAAGGTGACGTAAATGAACATGACCTACAGCACAACCTGCTTCAATCCTGTTTTCAACAACAGTCCTGATTGTTCCAAAAGTGCCACCCCATCCGAGTACAAGCAGGTCACCTTCTTGCGCGCCAAAAATTTCTGTGGGAGGGATTTCATCGGCGATGCGTTTGACCTTTTCTGCCCTGATACTCACCATTTTCTCATGATTTTCAGCATCATAACTGACACTGCCTGTTATGTTAGACTTTTCCAAACCACCGATACGGTGTTCAAGTCCTGGAGTGCCAGGCTTTGCCCAAGGGCGTGCAAGAGTCTCTGCATCTCTTAGATACGGTTCAAAACCGTTCACATCAGTTCGGAAATCGGGTTCAATTTTAGGGAGATTCCCAACATCGGGAATCTGCCACGGCTCCGCACCAAGCGCTATATAAAGTTCCGAAAGGAAGATAACTGGAGTCCGATATTTCACAGCGATGCGACACGCTTCAAAAACAGTTTCAAAACAGTCAATTGGGCGACATGCTGATAGGATCGGGATAGGTGATTCTCCGTTTCTGCCGTAAAACATCTGTAGCAGGTCTGCTTGTTCTGTTTTTGTTGGCATTCCTGTGGAGGGGCCGGCTCTTTGGATATTGCAAATAACAAGGGGTAATTCTGTGATCATCGCGAGGTTAATCGCTTCAGATTTTAGGGCAAGCCCTGGACCACTACTACCGGTTACGCCAAGTGCACCACTAAAAGCAGCACCGATAGCAACCCCAACCGCAGCAATTTCATCCTCCATCTGCATTGTCACAATGCCAAAGTTTCGATAATTTGCTAATCCATGAAGAATGTCACTCGCTGGTGTAATCGGGTAGCTGCCATAAACCAATTGCAATCCAGATTGATGTGCAGCTGCCACGAGTCCCAAAACAGTCGACGTATTGCCTGCAATATTACGATACTTTCCGGGGGCAAATTTTGCGGGTTTCACTTCATAGGAGGTCACAAATTGTTCAGTCGCTTCACAATAGGTATTGCCAGCTCGAAGTGCTAAGATATTGGGTTCTATAAATCGCGGATATTTGGTAGCAAACTTGCTCTTAATCCATCTAATGGTATAGTCCATCGGACGATTGTATAACCATAAGATCATGCCGAGGGCAAAAAAGTTTTTACATTTATCTTGATCGCTGAAATCAAGATCAGTGTCTTCAAGCGAGCTTCGAGTAAGTTTGGTCAAATCAACTGGAAAAACCTGATATTTTGTAAGGGAATCATCCTCTAACGGATTGTCTGTGTAACCAGCGAGCCGCAAATTTTTGCGGGCAAAATTATCAGAATTGACAATTAGTATACCGTTGTCTTTCAATTTATGGAGGTTAACTTTTAGCGCAGCGGGATTCATCGCCACAAGGACATCACAAACATCACCGGGGGTGTGTATGGTTTCACTGGAGAAGTGTAATTGAAATCCTGATACTCCAGCGAGCGAACCTGCGGGAGCTTTGATTTCAGCGGGGTAATCGGGTAACGTGGCAACATCATTCCCGACAATAGCGGAGGTTTCTGTCATTTGCGTTCCGATTGTTTGGGACCCATCGCCTGAATCCCCAGCAAACAGAACTGTTGCCGCCTGAATTTGCTCTACTTGCTTACGCATCAGTGTTCAGCCTTTTTATATGTTATTTGGTAGAGGTGAGACCACAGGGTCCACCTATAAAAGACCTCGTCCATGTGTTATGCTCCTTCTCGCGCTTTTAAAGCATCGCGCACCGGATTAGGGGGCAATGTCAAGACCTCTTGTGGAAAATACTCCACGAGATAAGAGATAACATCTCGAATTGATACCATGCCGATTGGGTGTTGCTGTTCATCAACTATGGGTAAATGTCGAAAACCGCCTCGTGCCATATACAAAACCGCTGTGTTCAACATATCTTCCGCCCTTGCTGTTTGCGGGTCAGCTTTCATGAATTGGATCACAGGAATTTGCGTCAGATCACCTACTTGTTTGTTTAAAACTTTGCGCAATACGTCGCGTTCACCAAAAATACCACGAAGCACTCCCTCTTCTACAACGGGCGCTGCACCAATCTGATGTCCAATTAGCAGATCAATCGCATCCTGCGTGCTTGCTGAAATGTCAATCGTAACGCAAGAACGCATCAAATGTCGAAGTGGTATCCGGCTCTCAATCACTTCCAACACTTTCTGAGATGCCTCTGCATCTTTATCCATCTGCGCTAATTCTTCATCAATCACACTGTCGTAAAGCATGGTTATGCGCCTCCTTGCTGATTCTCAATGAATATTGCCATGTGGTCTAAAATATCACGGGTTGAAATTAAACCGATCGGAAATTCCTGTTGCTGATCATCCCAAATACAGAGCGGAACATGTCTGAAATGTCCAAGATGCATTAAATTTAAAGCGAAAGCAATCGGATCACTTGCACGCAACGATTCAGGCTTTGATGTCATGATCTCTTCAACGTTGATGGTTGTAGGGTCTAAACGTTTTCCACATACATGCAGAAGCAGGTCACGATCAGTAAGAATCCCAGCAAGCCGTTGTTCACTGTCAACAACAAGAATACATCCGAACCCCTCTGCTTGCATAATGTCAATAGCATCTGAGACCGGAGAACCTACTTGGACGGTCGTAGGTTGTTTGTAATCAAGTGTACTAATCGGTAACGATAATGTCCTCGTGTTCATCGTATAGACTCCTTGATGTTAACGTCAAAAACAGGGTTAGGTTTCTTACTGCCCCTTATTAAAAGGATAACATATTTCCTATGGATTTGCAAATATATTTACCACGTTTCTAATACATCTTTTCATTGTAGAGCGAAATTTCTGCGCAGAGCCTTTTTATTTAGGGGAAGCTTGTTTAAAGTCGCAATATAGTAAAACGGACAATTAATGGGACACTCCTGTACCGCAATCTGCCAGATTGCGGTTTGTGGCACAAACTGGCAGTTTATGCTACCACTTCTATTGTCCATTATGTTCCATAATAGGTTTATCAAAGTGCCCCAATAATTTCAAAGTTCACTATATTACGAACTCTTATAAGCTTTTGATGTCCTATCTCATGCTTTTGATTTCGGGAAGCCTAAAACTGATGACTCCGATAAATTTTCAAAAAGTATTTGACATTCATAGAAAAATTGTGTAAACTTTATATAATAACAGTATTAAATTGAACTGAAGGATTAACCTAATATGAAACATAATAGTTTAAATCAGAAACGGTTTGCTTTATGTATATGTTGTATTTTCATCCTTAGCTTGATGATTCTACCTGTACAAGCATCCCGTCGTTC
>PYJA01000015.1:78219-78373 GCA_003635185.1 Candidatus Poribacteria bacterium
ACTTTACCCCGACGACCATAGTCCGGGTCAAAGGTCGCACGACACATACCGGGTTGCCAAACCGCACCCGGATACGTCTTGACCGCCACCGGCCCCATCTCATCTATACAGATAACACGCGTCTGGGGCGGAGGCAAACTATAGGATGCTATGA
>PYJA01000015.1:78393-88711 GCA_003635185.1 Candidatus Poribacteria bacterium
ACCTCACGTAGGTGATGTACTCGTTTGCCCATCTAAATTCTCCTCTCCATTTTTTGACCTAATAGTTTTTGAGCCAATAGATAGAAGAATTATATCATAAAATCTTGACGAGTCAACCACTAAAGAGACGTTGTTCAACGTTTTCTATAAACATATCGTCCCTATGGGACTGAAGCACTGCCACAACGGATTTATCCCTTAAATTGACGCTTATGGTGCAGAAACGGAACACAACCTAACAGGTTATGGGACAACACACGCAGTCCGTTAGGTTGCTAAACGCATGGATAAAAGTGTTCAGGTAATTCTAAAATCTACTATAGGTGCTAAGACAAGTAAAGTTCAAGTCTTTTTGTGGCAAACCATCGCGGTGATCCAACAGAAACGCTTAAATATCGGAAGCATTCGTAACAGGCTTCTATCAATCAATCTGAGCAGTTGGAGTGTCCCCCGATAAAATAACGGAATTGGAATAACCTTTTGCCAAAACAGCGCGCCTAAAGAGAGGAGATGGAATTCACGGTGTTCCATCTCGTCAAATTCTTTGCCGATTGCCCTAATATCGGCGATCGAGAAATAATGTAACTCGCGGGAGTATTTGAGAAACAGTTTGCGGTAGAGCCACACCATCGGATGATTCTGCATATTTTCAATGAAAATTGCTTTTCCGCCCGGTTTGAGTACACGGTAGCACTCTTTCGCTGTTTGTGCATGTTCAGTAAACACCAATACAGATTTAGAAATGATAAAATCAAAGGTATTATCAGGAAAAGCGAGTTGGGTGGCATCCATGAGCGAAAAATCAACCGCATTTGTGACATTGTGTTGGTTTACCCTCTCTTTTGCTTCATCAAGCCGAAAGGGCAATAAATCAATTCCAACAACGGATGCTCCCAATTTTGCAAGCATCGTTGCAGTACCACCTGTGCCTGTGCCTAACTCAAGCACTTTTTTACCTTTCATCGCCCCCATCTTGGGTAGGACGTACTCAAAGATAGATAGGTAGAAATCTTCCCACCAAAGCAAGAGGTCTGTATCAACAGCGCAGGCACTCTCTTCCGGTTGCGATGCATCGGGTTCACGCAAACCTATATTTTCCCCATCTTTCGTAGATTTTCAAGACATTTTTCGGCACATTCAAGCGGAGGATACGCATAGCTTTCCTGCTCTACGATGTACCACTCAGTGCCGCCGACGGTTTCAAAGGCATGGAACAGATCGTCCCACGGTATATCCCCTTCTCCGATGAGTGCCTTGTCATTCGTGGCAGAGTATTCTTTGATATGTACCAGTTTTGACCTGCCGGCGTAACGTTCAATAAACGTAACATTGTCGGCACCGGCGCGGAGGACATGTCCAGTGTCAATTTGCAGGACAACACTGTCATGAGTGTTGCTTGCGAATGTATCCCACGGCACTTCACCTTCTAAAGGTTTAAATTCACCCGTGTGGTTGTGGTAGCCAACAAACATGTCTTGGTCAGAGATTTTTTCGGCAATTTCGTTGAAAAGTTTTGCTGTGTTTCGCCACGCTTCCTGCGAATTTGTGTACTCTCCCCCCAATCCCGGAACAATTAGATAGGGATTGCCGAGAGTTTTATTGAATTCCACTGTCTTAGCGAGTGCGTCGCCGAGGAGTGTATTCAATCCTGTATGTGTGCCAACGACTTTTAATTCAAGGTCATCACACATGCCGCGCAATTCTTCGGCGGTTCGGTCATGGTATCCGGCAAATTCAACGCCTTCATATCCCATCTGTGCAACGGATTGAAGTGTAAGGGATAGGTCTTGCGCACAATCACCTCTAACGGAATATAACTGTAAGGCTATCGGTATTCTTTCGCTCAATTAGGTTCTCCTTGTTTGAAGTTGGGTTGTGAAAAGCGTCCAAGAAATTATATAAATTATCGTCTACCTACGTCATCGGAAGATTGACAACTTGACCACTATCCGCAGAAACAAGGCCTGCCTCCAAGATTTCTTGTGCATCTCGGCTTATATACGGGCAGCACAAACCATCTATCGGTTCACCTGTTTCGAGACAGTGAATCAAGTATTCTGGAGCATTCCGCTTACCTTCTGGAATTGGGTCGGGGTCTATAACTTTAGCATCAGCACCAGCGGGACTCAGATTTACTTGGTTGCCAGCTACTGTCAATGCCCCCTCAGTGCCGTAAACCACAGGATTTGGTGTGACATAACCAGTTTTTTGTGTCCACGATGCTTCCGTGATACCGAAGGCGTTGCCGTATTTCATCAGGATAACGGCATTATCGTCAGGAAGTGGGTAGTCTTTGACAAAGGTGCCGCGGAAGGCGGTTACCTGCTCTGGAAGACCGAGTAGATAGGCACACATATCGGCACAATAACAGCAGTAGTCCATCAATGCACCTGCGCCATTTTTCTCTTCATCATATAGCCATTCGTAGAAGTAGCGGGAACATCCGATTTCTTTTGGTCCGTTGTGTGCTGAACGCCATTTGAAATAGAAAACATCACCGATTGCACCGTCTTTGATTAGCTGCATAGCAGTATTCAGCGCAGGACTCCATGCAGTGGGCCAATTGATCATGAGTGAGATGCCAGCGTTTTGCGCAGCGTTTAACATCTGATCTGCTTGTGATAGTCGTGCTGACATCGGTTTTTCTGAAACGACGTGAACGCCTTTCGCGGCTGCAGCTTCAACGATCTCTGGTCCTGCGTTATTTTCTGCACATGCTTGAATAATGTCTAATTCCTCTTTTTCCAGCAATTCTTGCCAAGAATCATAGACGTTTTCAACACCCGTTTCTGATTTGAATTGGTCGCGTAATTCTGCATTGACATCACCTGCTGCGACGATCTCAACGTTTGGGTGTTCCTTCCAGCGATTCAGTTCGCCCCAGACATGATCATGGACTAACGAAGCAAAGCCAACGCGATAGGTTTTTGACATAAATTTCATCTCCTATATTCAATTATTTGTTTTCTTTTACCAAATTAACAAGAGTTATCTTATTTTATTTGGAGTCAGGCAGAATACGCGTATGGTATTCTGCATTGGTTAGGAAACCGCACCTACCGAGACGAATCGCGTTAATTTGGTATTATTCCTCGGCGCGGACAGCAATTTTGATGGCTGTTTCGCCATTGATACGGTAGCCGCCATCAAGTGCCTTAAATCCATCTTCAACCTGTGAGAGCGGTAACTGATGGCTAACCATATCAGCAAAAGGTAATTCACTTTTTTCAAGGAGCGGCAGTCCTCTAACGAAGTGTTCATATTGACTTCCCCAGATAGCCTCAACACGAAGGTTTTTGCGCATGAGTAACTGATTGATATTGAAATCAATTGAACCCATATCTACAAAGTGACCGACTTCCACAAAAGTCCCGCTACGTCGTGTATAACCTAATCCCTCTGGCGTTGCGGGGAGAAAGCCAGCACATTCAAAAACAACGTCTGCCCCTTCATTGCGCGGTGTTTCAGATTTAACGAGTTCTGTTCGCTCCTCAGGGGAGGTAACCTCTTCAATATCAATTGTGACATCTGCCCCGAACCGTTTTGCGAGTTCCAATCGTCCTGCAGGTCCACCGACCATAATTATTTTTCCTGCGCCGCTCAATTTCGCGCAGGCAAGGGTTACCAAACCGATTGCGCCTGAACCTTGTACAACGACGGTATCACCGAATTTTATCTCACCTCGCATGACAGCGTGAACACCGACAGTGAAAGGCTCTGTAAGGACAGCAACCTCTGGTGAAACCTCCGTTCTCATAAAACAGGTATTCGGATAGGTGAGATACATGTAATCAGCGAATCCGCCACGGAAATGAGGTGCTTCATCCGGGTTCCATTGAAAACCGTACCCGCCGTAGTCGGTGCCGGGTGCAAATATCACCCTGTCCCCTTCTTTGATCGGTTTGCCGACATAGTCTGTCTTCACACCTTCCCCAACTGCCTCAACAATACCGACATTTTCATGGCCTAAGAGAATCTCTGTTTTGAAGCCGTTCTGCCAGTTGTGGAGGTCGGTGCCACAGATACCTGCCAACTCTTGACGGAGCAGCAATGTATTCGGTGCAGGATCAGGCACCGGATATTCGCGTATCTCAAAATCTTTACCATAAGCAACTACGGCTCTACCGGTTCGAGGCATAGTTATCTCCTTTATAATGTGAGGTAAGGATGTGAACTCAACCTTTATGTAAAACCTACAATTAATAGGACACTTCTGTAGCGTCAACTGTCAGTTTGCGTCTCATCGGCACAAACTAACAGTTTGTGCTACAACTTCTATTTGTCCGTTATGTTTCCAAAATAGGCTTATTAAAGTGTCCCAATAATTTCAAAGTTCACTATACCTCACAATCTATTTTTTATACATATTTTCGCTTTTTTCGCTTGAGAATGAAGAAAATTACAACAATTCCGACGATTGTAATCCACAGCCAATTGGCTTTAAAAATCTCAAAGAAGATGTTAAAGGCTATCCAAATAAGAATTTCCAATCCGACAATTGCGATAGCTTTTCCCCACGGAAAATCTGCATTTTTATAACGTTCGCGCAATTTGTAGGCATATAGCCCTGAAATACCTAAGGTGCCTAACACAACTACGAGAAATAGCAAATTAACGAGTCCTTGAATGCCGCTCAAAATGGAAACCATGACAATTCACTCCTTTTAAGTTTACTTGTAAATATAGAGACACCACACCTCAAAAAGATAGCAATATTTGTCGCATCAATGGAATTGTCTGTTCATATCTACCTATTCACTGAATATCCGCTCAGGGTAGCTGTAAACCGCCATACGTTCTCCGCGCATAAAACCGACTAATGTAAGATTTCCTTCATCTGCTAAGTCAACAGCAAGTGTGGATGCTGCCGAAACAGCGACAACGATAGGAATCCGTGCAAACAGTGCTTTTTGTACTATCTCAAAACTTGCGCGCCCACTCACCATTAAAATGTGTTTGTCAAGCGGTAGCATCTCTGCTAACAAAGCCTGCCCGATGACTTTATCAACAGCATTATGCCTGCCGATATCCTCTCTGACAATAAGGAGTTCACCATTTTCATTGAAAAGTCCTGCCGCATGTAGTCCACCCGTCTTTTCAAAAACCGATTGCGCAGCGCGTAACCGATCATTGAGTTTGTAAAAGACCTTTTGATTCAAGCTGAATGTCAAATCCAGAGGAGCTACTTGATGTTTAACAGACTCAATTGTCATTTTACCACAGAGACCACAACTGGCATTTGCATGGAAATTCCGTTGCCATCCTTGCTGATCCTCAATTTCCAATTCCTCGGTAAGACGAACATTGACGATGTTCTGCATTGTTTCCAAACCCGCACCGGGGCCGTTAGTTTTTTCATTGGCAGTATCATCGTCACAGTATGCTATAATTTCAATGTCATCTCCCGATTTGATGAGGCTTTCGGTATAAAGGAACCCTGCTGCAAGTTCAAAATCATGTCCAGGGGTTCGCATGACAACGATTAAGCTCTGTTCTCCCACCCGAATTTCAAGCGGTTCTTCTACAACCAATTCGTCTTTAACAGATGTCGGTTTTGACTGATGCCAGCGGATGACCTGTTTCGTACTTGTCTGTTGTTGCATGATTACATAAGTAAAGTGTTCGGCTGTCCAAAATCCTATTCTGCCGCCTGGCTGAATTTTTGTTTCTCTATCATCAGCATGCCTTTGTTGGTACCTATCCACGCGCGATCGTTGTCAATTGCAATACACTGGACAGATAGATCTTCCAATACTATTTTCGGGTAGTCAATAGTCCCCACATACGTATCAGTATGGAGGTCATAAATAGTAACGTAGTGTTTCACAGCAACCCATAGGTATTTTTTGTCAGCAACTCCAGTAACGAAGATGTCATTTAAATCTTCCTGGACCTCTAAATCGGATTCCACGGGATAAGAAACACCATCCGCACCATTCCAGTTTGCCTTAAAAAAGCCGTTTCCCCTCTTTTCTTCATTATACCAAGAAAATAGTGTTTTGTCTTTAACAACATCAAACCTTACAATCTCTGTTTCAGGTTTAATTTCCAAAAAATTTTTAGATTCCCAAAGTTCTGATTCGCGATCGAAAACAGCGATGTCGTTTCCTGATGTGCCTACCCATACTCCTTCGGGGGTGAGTGCTATAGAGTGGATGTCATTAGGGATATTGTCGTTCTCTTGATTATAATGGGCTTCTATTATTCCGGTCTTAAGATTCTGTTGTACAACGCCAGCATCTGTAGCGAACCAAATTTCTTCATTATCCATCTTAATATCTCGGATCCACATGCTGGGCAAACCGTCGGCAATTGTGTAATTTTTTACTTCGGTCGTTTTTTTGTTAAAATGTAAGATACCTTGATTTCGAGTGCCAACCCATACTTCAGATTTGTTCACTGCAATTGCGCGGACATCAGGTGCTGTGGAAACATGCTCGTTATCGTTAATTCGCCATGCGGCAGCTTCATTCGCTTTCCATCCGCCATTGCCGCCGGTTTCGATTTGGGCTATCCCCTTTGGTGTGCCTATCCACAGCGATGTTCCATCAACGGCAATAGCCTGGATATTCGGATCAGGTAAATTGTCTGTGTAGATGTTCCACGCGCTCGCTTGTAATACATCGTTTGCTTGTTCAATAATGGTGGTATCATCACTATTTTGCCGGACGAGGTTCGCTACGTTAACAGCGTTTTTTCTATCCCCGATTTGTAAATAAATTATCGCGCGTTTTAAGTGAGCATCATCAACCCAATCGCTGTTTGGATAGATCCTGCTGAATTGTTTCAGTATATTTAAGGCGTTTTCGAGTTCTCCGGTTTCAGCTTGTAATACCGCTATTTGGTAAACAGCCTCTTCATGTTCAGGTAAATTAGGGAATTGATTGACCGCTTTTTGTAATAATTCAAGCCCTGCTGTAACGTCTTTTAATTCTTTTACCAAGAGGAATCCTGTTTGGTAACTAAGTTTTGCAACAGATTCATGTTCAGGATAATGCTTGAGTATTAACTGGAAGGCGTTAACTGCGTGGATATAGTTTCCAATAGCAATGGCATTATTACCAATCTCTTGAAGTAGCGGTACAAGGTCAAAATTCTGTGCATCTATGAGTGCAACAGTACGGAATCTTGCTAATGTATTATCTATATCTCCATCTATTTTATAAAGTAGTCCGAGTTGATAATGTGCATCGGCAAACTTCGGAAATTCTTCTAATGCTGCTTCAAATTTTCGTTTCGCTAATTCTGGTGATTCTAAATCTAACAAGGCAAGCCCATTACGATAATGTTTTGCTGCGATTTGGTTTGGAACATTTTCAAGGTCTGAGAAAAAGTTAAGTGTGTGTCCTTTCAGTGGAAACCTTAAAACTTGTCCGTTGTATTCAATTTCAAAATGTGTATCAGTAGCACCGCGGAATGTACCTGTGAGTCTGTCGCCATTTTCGCGGTCTACAATGACATATTGCTCACTGCCAGAGGGGTCAGGAAGTATTATATCACAATAAGCAGTGCTTGTGAATAGCAGGAGCACCAGCACAAGACTTGTTAATGAAAAGAGGGGGTAAGTGTTTTTCATGGTTTAATTTCTATCTGTATCCTTGATAAATATATTGATATAATATCAGAAACAGTGTTAAATGTCAAGTAGGTTTCAGATGATCCAGGGTTATTTAGTTTTAAGAATTTCCAGTTAATGAGTTGGACTGATAGTTTATATCGTCCATCGAGTTTCGCTCTGTTCTACCCATAACTGTCAATTGAGTGTCTGATTTTCTGTTGGAGGGCTTCTAAACCCCTCCAACAAGAAAATCGGGGTTACAAACCCGCAGCATGCCAAACGCGCATGCTGCGTTGATTCACTCCAACAAGAAAATCGGGGTTACAAACCCCTCCAACAAGAGGATATCCTTAAATTGACACATAAGGGTTCGCTCTGTTTTATCCGATCTACACATTGAATTAGGACGTTACACGTCACTTTTAGGACGTTACACGTCACTTTTAGGACGTTACACGTCACTTTTAGGACGTTACACGTCACATTTAGGACGTTTTGCACGTCCTAGGGACGTGCAGAAGTCAATCAGGGAAAGGATTGGGACGTGATTTTCAGTTTTTTTATTTTCCTTCTCTTTATTCTTTAGAACTTTTGAGTATATTGAAAATACTATTTATTATGTGATAATTATATTAACATAAACACGTTGGTTTGTCAAGTTAATTTCTAAAAAATCAGTGACAAAAACTTTACACCCCCAGAGTTGACAATAACCCTTATTTATGATATTCTATTCCTGTTTTACAGTTAATAACAAAATTGAATGGAAGCATAAAAATGGCAAAAAATGGTCCGATTAAACCCATCACCGTTGGGATTATGGGAGGTTCAGCCTCTGGAAAAACAACGTTCGCCACTGCTTTGGCAGAACAACTCATTGAATTTTCACCTATCACGTTACACCAAGACTCCTACTTTCGGGATTGGTCAGAATACACACCTGAAGAACGCGAAAAGGTGGTAACAGCAAATCATCCAGATGCGGTGTGTTGGGATGTACTTATTACAGATGTCGAAAAACTCCGAGCGCGAAACCCGATTGAAACGCCTACACCCGGAACCCGTGCAGCGCAACGTGGTGATAAAAAGAAAATTATAGAATCAAGCGATGTCGTAATTGTAGAAGGACACCTTATCTATTGGAATGAGCAACTCCGAAAGTTAATAGATATTAAAATCTTTTTGGACGTTGACGCACATGAAAGAGTACTGCGACGAATGCTCCGTGATGTCGGCACGCGCAGCGGAAACCTTGAAAGCGCAATTAGTTGGTACCGACGGGATGTCCTACCTAATTTCCCAATTTACACAGAACCTTGTAAAAAGTACGCCGATCTAATAATTCCGTTTTTGAATGATAATCCTATTGCGTTACATACCGTTGCAGCGGGGATACGCGCTCAACTTTCTGAGTAAAATAGAACTTGCCTTCTCTGCCTATCTAAATCTATCCACAACTCTCCGACTATCACAACCCCGCCTTTTTGACATAGATACCATTTCAATATGGCACGGATATGTCAATATGGCAGATAGGATTTTCATATAACTATTTCTATAGTTGTGTAATAAAACCTAAGTTGCTACTCATGTAGTACAATCTGTCCGAAGATTAAATAAATATTTCGGTCCTTTCTTTAGTCCCGTAGGGACGCAATGTTTATAGAAAAATGTTGTCCCTCCCCTCTTTAGTTCCGTCCGAACGGTATATTTATTGTTGATGTGCTTCAAAACATATCGTCCCTACGGGACTAAGGGATGAGGTTGTCCGCGCTGCTATAAACATATCGTCCCTACGGGACTGAAGAGCACTTAAAATGCTCCGAATTAATAACTTAATCTTCGGACAGTTTGCGCTACAGAAATGTCCCATTAATTATTAGGTTTTACTATAGATGAAGTTTTGGCATATAAATTGCTTATACTTATATAAATTGCTTATACAGGACTTACGCATTCCCCCTTGATAAGGGGGTTAGGGGGGTTAAAAAGTCGTTATTTTAATCAGGACTTACGCAAAATACTTGTAATATTTCTCTCCTATGGCTAATATAGTCTATAAGGAGGTTCATAAAATGACAAAACCAACACGTCTTGATTATTGTCAATATCTACTCACGACCCGTGTCAACTATACTCTCACTCATTATGCGGATCACTGTGAGCGTTTTAGTCATGATCAAATTAATCGTTATCTTGCGGGTGATCGTTTGCCCCCTCGTCTTGTCTGGGAAAGTGTCCAACCCCACTTGGTGCAAACTCCCGATGGATATATTATCTTTGATGATACTATTTTAGATAAAAGACATGCACAAGATATAGCCTTTGCTCAGAAACAATATAGTGGAAATGCTCACACCACGATAAATGGTATAGGTGTTGTCACCTGTGTTTATGTCAACCCGGAGTTAGACCGGTATTGGATTATTGATTTTCGTATTTACGATAAGCAAGGTGATGGCAAATCCAAGTTAGATCATGTTCAGGATATGCTTGATGTTTTAGTGAACTCCCGCCATGTTGCTTTTAGCACAGTGTTGATGGATAGTTGGTATGCCAGCAAAGTGCTTATGTTATTCATTGAAAGTCTTGGTAAAAAGTTCTATTGTCCACTGAAAAGGAACAGACTTGTTGATGATTCTAACGGCACAAAACCATATCAACACATTGACAGCTTAGAGTGGAGCCAAACAGAACAGAAGTCGGGTAAACGTGTGAAAATCAACAAGTTCCCCAAAAATCATAAGGTGAAAGTATTCC
>PYJA01000016.1 GCA_003635185.1 Candidatus Poribacteria bacterium
CATCCCACAGACGGATGGTTCTGTCCCCACTTCCACTTGCGAGTGTCCTTCCATCCGGACTGAACGCGACACTATTGACAGTTCCTGCATGTCCTTTGAGTATTCTCTTTTCTTCCCCTGTAGCAGCATCCCACAGGCGGATGGTTCTGTCATAACTTCTACTTGCGAGTGTCCTTCCATCCGGACTGAACGCGACACTATTGACAGTTCCCACATATAGGTCTAATTCTTCACCTGTTTGGGCATCGTATATCCAAACACCGATGCTACTTGCCACTGCCAGTTTAGAGCCGTCTGGGGAATATGCAATTTCACGGTTATATCCTTTGCCAAGCCGCGCTTTCGCGCCTTCGGGTAACCCCCAACGTGTGTAGTCTTGGGCAAAGGTGTTTGATGTAAAAGCAAATATCGTCAAGAGAACAGTTAGAATGAAAAAAAGTTTGTTTTTCATGAGAAAGTTTTCCTCCTAAAACGTATAACACGAGTGCCTATTTTATTCCACTTAAAATATCCGCTGCAAGTTGCATCGTTTTCACTGCTTCGTCCAAGTTAGCCGCAGGGAGTGAAACAGGAGTATCGGATTTAACGCAATCAAGAAAATATCTATTTTGCTCAACGCTACCGCTGCTTCCTGGTTCGGTGAGTTTATGTTGTGTGCCATCACAGAAAATCGTTCCATGTGAAACGCCTTCAAGATATGCCGATATGTCCTTACCGTGAATCTCGTATCGTTCAAGACGGGCATCTGTTGTATAGTTTGCGATGAGTTGTGCAACACAACCGTTCTCAAAGAGAATTAAGGCTGCGTGCACATCTTTGTAGTCCGAAATTGTCCGTTTAACAACGCTATGCACTTCTTGAACATCCGATTCGGCAATTGCGCGGAGTGTATCCAGTGCGTGTATAGGTGTTTCCAAGAACATATTATCCATCAAGTGTTCGGGGAATCTACGCGATTGTGCTAAACGTGTGATACTCTTGTGGAATTCACCGACCAGTTGTGTGACATTCCCACGTGCTTTAACTCGTTGCGTTGCTTCCACGATAATCGGATGAAAACGACGATTCCAACCTACCATCCCTTTCGCACCTGATTTCTTGGCAGTATCCCGCAAATTGATTGTTTCTGCGACACTCATCCCAGGTGGTTTTTCCAGCAGTGTGTTAACTCCCCGTTCTAAACACGGTGCTGCTGCTTCTGCGTTAAGATGGGCGGGTGTCGCAACGAAAACTGCATCAAGTGTCTCATTGTCCAGCAATGCTTCTATCGTGTCATAACGTTTTGAGACGTTGAACGTGTCACCAGCACTGTTTCGTGCGTTTTCTACCAGATCGCAAACTGCAACAAGGTCGGTATCTTCAAATTCAGTGAGGATTTGCATGTGACCGCGTCCGCGCCCACCACATCCGATAACTGCAACTTGTAGGTTCGCCATAATATTCTCCGCTAATGTCTTATATGTGGGGCTTCCATCACTTCACGTTGTTCGGGGGACATGTCTTCAATATAGTCCGGATATTCAATCCGATGTGCACCCGCACTATATGCCTGAAAACCGGGGCTAAATTTATAGAGTAGTGCCCGCCGTTGATGTGAGGCTTTCCACGGAAGTGTCCCGTGTGTTAAGGTTTCAGTAAAAATAACAGCATCGCCTGCCTTAGCGTTGACTTCAAGCACCAAGTTCTGGTGTTTTTCGTATCGTTTCATGTTGCTGGGACATGGCAGGTTCGCTTTATGGCTGCCGGGAATGATAGCGAGTCCGCCGTCACCAGGACCTTCGTCTGCCAGCATATACTCCACGACGGTAAGTCCCGTATAGATGCGTCCATATTTGAAGAAATACGCTTCAGAAAAATTGGGACGCTCAATTCCACCACCGTGTAATGTGCCGCCTTCGGTGCCGTTCTCCATAGCGATTAAGCCTGGTCCGTGGTCAAGCCTATATTTTTTACCTAAAATTTCCTCTAAGTGCGGTTTTACGTTTGGATGTACCAGTAACTCACGGAACGGATCGCACCAAGGTTTTTCCCATGCCAACATGCCACCCATATCCATACGGTGTGCTGTTCCTGCAAGTGCTTCTGAACCACCAGCCAACGAGTTATCGCGTTCTCTGAGATTTTCTATGTGGTGGTCAATCGCTGCGTTACACTGTTCAACCTCTTCGATGGAGAGTGCATTTTCAACTATGATATATCCCGTCAAGTCAAATAGATATTTCTGTTCTTCGTTCATAAGTAATTTCTCCAATGTTGATGACGGTTGATGTATTTTGACTGCTAATGTTTTGCATATTAGCAATATCTAAAAAGTGTGTCAAGAAAAAAGATGATATACTCTGAAGGCTCAATTTGACAATCCTGACCTGGTGTGATAAAATTATATGCATCTCAAAATAGGAGCAGATATGGCTATGTATGATGTCGGAATTATCGGTGGAGGACCGGGCGGTTATGTCGCTGCCATTAGAGCAGCACAACTTGGCGGCACCGTTTGCCTCATAGAGAAAGGCGAATGGGGCGGTACATGTCTAAATAGAGGGTGTATTCCAACGAAAACCCTCTTTTCTATTGCACATCTTGCTGAACAGGTCCAAAACACACCCGCACTAAACGCCCGAAACGCAACCGTTGACTACTCACAAGCATTAACGCATAAGACAGAGGTCATCCAAAAGTTAGTAGGCGGGATAAGTCAGCTGCTTAAAGCAAACAAAATTCACACCATAAACGGTCCTGCTTCACTTACCGACAAAAACACAATTGCCGTGAGTCAATCAGATGGCACAACCGAACAGGTAAAAGTGAAAAACGTCATTATCGCCACGGGTTCTGAACCTGCTGAGCCCCCTGTTTTTGAGATTGATGAAACCGATGTACTAACCACAACAGGAATACTTAACCTTGCAGAACTCCCTGAAAGTCTTATTATTGTCGGCGGTGGCGTTTCGGGATGTGAATTCGCCTCCATCTTTAACGCTTTCGGTTGCAAGGTGACCGTGTTGGAACTGCTGCCTACAATTTTGGCAACTGAAGACGTTCAAGTTGTCCGTCATATCCAACTTTTCATGAAACGGAAAGGTATCTCTATCCAGACAGGCGCGAATATTACCAGCATCAAAAAATCGGATGCGGGTGTTACTGCAGTGCTTGAATCCGGTGAAAACCACACTGCACAAAAAATGCTCGTTTCAATCGGTAGGCGTTACAATACGGAAGGGCTCGGATTAGAAAAAGTTGGAGTCCGTACAGAAAACGGCAAAATCGTTGTGAATGAACAGATGCAGACGAACATCCCCGGCGTTTATGCCGTAGGTGATGTTGCAAGTCGGCATCTGCTGGCACACGTAGCTTCCGCAGAGGGAAAAGTCGCCGCGCAAAACTGCCTCGGTGAAGTTACTGAGATGGAGTATCAAGTGATTCCGTGGTGTGTTTTTACGTTACCCGAAATTGGGCATGCGGGTATGACCGAAAAAGAGGCAACAGATGAGGGATATGAGGTTAAGGTGGGTAGGTTTCCTTACGGTGCAAGTGGCATGGCGTTAGGGATGGGAGAAGCAGATGGATTCGTTAAAACGGTCACAGATGCTGATAGTGGTGATATCCTCGGTGTACATATTGTTGGTGTCCATGCTTCAACACTTATCCATGAAGCTGCTGTTGCGATTCGCTTGGGTGCGACTGCAAAGGACATCGCGCACACTGTTCATGCACATCCAACCCTTTCTGAAATGCTGATGGAATCTGCTGAAGCGGCGTATACTCGTGCGATTCATGTGCTTTAGATTGCGTTGGACGACAATAGTGCCAAGACAAATTGGGGTGTGTTCAAAGTAGGACTATGGTATAATAAAGAGACCAGACGTTGCGTCCGACTTTATCTCTATTGTATACAGTTTTCTACAGAACTTGTAGTTTCAATAATCATGCTCATTATTCTATAAAAGGATTTAATATGGATAACTTAACAGATAATTCAGAAAAGCTGAAAATTGCCCAGCGGATTGGGCTCGTTGTAATCGCCTTAGGTATCTTAGCTTTATTAATTTATTTCGTGTACCTAACAGCAACACGAAGTTTGACTAACTTAGAAAGCGTCCTACTACAACTCATTTTCTTCGCAACAGGATTCGGTGTAGCGTCCTGGATTCGGCAAAAGTCAGTCGAAAATGCTGTAAGCGAAACGATCAAGCCGCAAGCTCGATCTGCCCTCAGACGCCTTTCCTCTCTTTACGGAAGCCTTTCACGTGCTTCTATAGAGTTAAAATCGTTAAATGATACGGCATCTTCTGAGCACTTCCGCGTAATATTTGCCAAGCTTGACGCAATCGTTACTGAGCAGATAAATACAACTGAGGATGCCTTAGAAGACTGGAAAGATGTTGTGACTGAAGATGTAGAGGCGTTAAAACAGAAACTACAATCTAACAACATGACAGTGGGTGACAATGAGTGAACTGATTCTCGAAAAGTAGCACGAGTCCTTGACGAACTCGGAGCTATACCTACGGGTACCGTTATGTGTTTTAAAACCTACATAGTGAACTTTGAAGTTATTGGGACACTTTGATAAACCTATTTTGGATACAGAATGGACAACAGAAGTGTCCCATTAATTATAGGTTTTACTACACTTGCTAACCTTAGTGATATTTCGAATTGATCTTTAAACAAATTTACCGTCTCGTAAAACTCTTGAAACATTTTCTGCCATGTCTTTGGGGCATAGGAGCGATACGTTGTCTACAGGGAATCCGCAGCCAATCTTAGTCATAGAAGACCAAGCGTTGAATCGAAAAGTTGCTCGCATTGTCCTGCAGTCCGAAGGTTATGAGGTTATTGAAGCGATTGACGCAGATGAGGCATTAGCGTGTTTAGAAAAGGTTGTCCCAGCACTCATTCTAATGGACATTGCACTGCCAGGGCAGAGTGGCGAAGAACTGACCCGACAAATTAAAGCCAACCCAGATTTGTGCAGTATACCAATTATCGCATTAACTGCCGCAGCAATGTCCGGTGACCGTGAACGACTCCTCACAGCAGGATGTGATGATTACATTAGCAAGCCAATTGATATCCACTTACTTTTAGAACGCGTAGCACTCCATCTCAAAGGAAATCTAACATGAACAAGGAAGAAGCAGCAAGAATTCTTGTTGTTGATGATGAACCGCGCAATGTCAAAATTCTCCAGATCCAACTTCAGGCACGCGGTTACGCTGTCCTCATGGCTGGCGATGGTGCGGAAGCTTTAGAAGTTGTAAGGGACCAAACACCCGATCTGATCTTGTTAGATATTAACATGCCGAAAGTAGATGGGTATGAAGTATTAGCAAAGGTCCGATCAGATAAAACGACAGAATTTATCCCGATTATCATGATAACTGCTCTGCGCGATACAGAAGAAAACCGAATACAGGCTGTTGAAGCCGGGGCAGATGACTTTATAGAAAAGCCCTTCAATAGTTTTGAAGTGTTAGCTCGGATTAAATCCCTCTTACGTATTAAGCATTATCACGATACGCTTGAGCAACATAATGTACGTTTAGAGACAGAACTCCAGATGGCTCGGAGTGTTCAAGAAGTAATAATTCCTCAAAACGGTTCCCAAGATTTAGCAGGATTCCGCACAGCTTCATACTGTTCGCCTGCAATCGCAGTCGGTGGGGATTTTTTTGATTTATGGGAAATTGATAAAAATCGGATAGGTGTCTTAATTTCTGATGTAATGGGACATGGAGCGTCTGCTGCCCTCGTTACTGTCTTTATCAAAACAGTTTTAATGGAACATCGGGAACATATAAAAGATAACCCAGCACAGCTGCTGCACGTACTCAATATGCGTTTTAACGATATAATTAGTTCTCGTATATATATGTTTGCCACTGCCTTCTGTGGCATCTTTGATCTGCAAAAAAAACAACTCATCTGTGCAAATGCCGGACACCCCTTCCCGTTTTTGCAACATAATTCACAGTCCGAATGTGAACTGATTACCGATAAACATAGCGGAAACGGTTTGGGAATTCGGAAAGAATCTATATACGAAAATTGCTATTACCCATTTGATTCTGGAAGCAGAACCTTTCTCTATACCGATGGTGTCTATGAAGTCAAAAACCCTCAAGGTGAAGAATTTACTGTAGAACGGCTCCAAAACGTGGTAATGATGTGTGAAGAAGGATCACCTGCGCGGCTTATCCAATATGTTTTTGATACTATCACGGAATTTACCGATGCTTTTCCTAATGAGGATGACTTAACACTTGTCACGATTCAGGGTTAACCTGTGTCTGAATTAACATCTCGATAAAAAATTGCTGTCACATCTGTACCCCCAACCGCGTTTGCTTCCAGTTTATAAACATCGGTGAGACATTTTATGAGATACAGGCCATGTCCACTTTCCCTCGCTGGTGAGCGTTTCGCCTGGATCTCTGCTAAATTCTCAAGTGTTAACCAACCGTGTGTGTTGTCTCCGCCTTTATCTCGGACGACAATTTCAAGTGCACGCGCGTCCACAGAAATTTGCAACTGGATTCCATTTGATACACACGTGGACCCGTGATAAACAGCGTTACTACAAATTTCGTCAAGGGCGAGTTGGATATCTGTTATCCGTTTTTTGGAAAATTTCAGTGTTTCACACAATTTTCCGATAAACGCACGTACCGATTCGAGGTAATACACATCGCTCGGCAGCTTCAACTCAATGCAGGCATTCTCCATGGGCTAACACCAGTCTTTTCTAATCTTATGAAATTGAGTGATACCACCCACTACCTAAAGGTAAGGGCTTCGGTTTCTTCGCGATTGCGCTGTTTTCAGAGAAAACAACCGTCTTATTATCGCTCCACCTAAGCGGGCATCCCCGCTTTCAGAATAACGTTAGTCGCATTTATATCTCTGTCATGGTGTGTGTGGCAGCAATCACAAGTCCACGTTCTATCTGCTAATGTCAATGTCGTGTGCTGATGACTACAAATATGACAAACTTTTGTAGTGGGTGTCCACGTGCCGATTTGAACGAGTGATTTGCCATATTTGTGGCATTGCCACTTGAGTATCAACACAAACTCACCGAAAGCAAGATCAGAGACTTTGCGGCCCCATAAGCGTTTCATCGCATCCAAATTGAGCGTTTCCACAACAAGGGTATCATATTTTTCACAGAGTGATTTGGCAGTTTTCCAAAACCAGTCGCGTCTACGATTGGCAATATCTTTATAGCTGCGGGCAAGGTGTCGTTTCGCATGGAACCACCCGCCAGATAGAAACTGCTTCCTTGAAAGTGCCTTATGAGCAGATCGGAGTGCGTTGAGCCCCTGTTTGAAGAACTGCGGCGATGCTATCCGGGTGCCATCAGAAAGGGTGAGAAATGTCTTGAGACCGAAGTCTATCCCTGCTACGTTACCTGTCAAGGGAAGTGGGACTATCGGTTCCGCATCTGCACAGACAAGTGAGATAGAATAATCACCCACAGGATCGCGTTTGATCGTCACGGTTTTGATAGTGCCTGTCCACTCACGATGTTTCCAAAAAGTGAACCACTTTTTTAGACAACTGATATAAAAACGATTACCTTCAATCTTATATCCCGCTTGTGTCCAAGTCATAGAGTTGAACTTATGGCGCGGTTTGATATGGGGTCTCCCCACTTTTTTTGTCGTTTTGCCCGAGTTTCTATCTTTGATGTTTTGAAAAAACTTTTGATAACCTTTATCTATACGCAGCACAACATCTTGAACAACTTGGCTCGGTAGCTGTTTCCAATGCGGTTTTGTCCGTTTTTTCAACTTCGCGATATGAGCATTCATGGTAGACGCAGATATGTATTTACCAAAAAGACGGTAGTATCTTCTCTGTAACCTGATAACGTGAACATGCACTTGGTGTAAATCGTCAAGCAAGTTGCCAAGTTGGATCGTATTAGATTGATGTGATAACTCATATTTATACGTCTTCATGGGTTTTCACCGTTCGGGACAGTGTCCATTCCCTCTAATAAGCTTTCTTTTACCCATAAGTTTTTGGGTCCAGTCCGTTAAGTCTTTTGAGGGTGCTTGTTGCTTAAAACACCTGAAAACTGACCAATATTTTAGATGTCCGATACCGTTATAGGACTTTTAGATAAATTTCACAAGGTTTTTTAGTTCTTATGACTAGTTTTCTGTCCTATATCGGGGTTAGAAACCCCTCGGACAAGAGCATGTCGATCCTTTGTGCCTCCAATTCGACTTATGGGTAAAAGAAAGCTAATAAGGGGGACAGGTGTATTAGCACCTACCACTGAACAGTTTAAATAGATTACCATGTTTTTTTGAAAATGTCAAGCTTTTTTGATAAATATAAATATCTTAGCTGTCTACATCCCGCAAGCTAAAGCATGGGGGATTTGACAGAAGAGCGTTAAAAAGCTGCAATAGCGCTTTTCTCAGATTCATAAATTTCAACAACGCTGGAAGCCCCAATAAGATTAAAAGTTCGAGTGAGGGTTGCAGCTAAATTGCATAATTTAAGATCACCACCGTTTTGGCGGAGTCGTTTTGCGATACCCACCAACGTGCCTACTGCGGTGCTGTTGATATGACTAACTTCGCTGAAATTCACGACAACCTTATTCACCTTTTCCGCCAAAAGATTCTCCAGAACTTTCCGCAAATCCGAGGCAGCGTAACTACTTAAGTCAGTCTTTACATCAATGATTTTGACATCCGCACTTTCCCGAGTGGTAATCGATTCGGTCCCAGTCATATAAATCACCTTCCGTATTTAAAATCCATATTTACAATTTTAGTTTAGATTCATAAAAAAATCAAGCATTTTTTGGATTTAGGATTCCATAAAATTAAATTTACATTACCTAATCTTTCTATCAAGAGTGTAAAGTTTTTGTCACCCTTTTTTGTCTGAATCGGGTTAAAAACCATCGGACAAGAAAGAGCAACGGTTAGTGACAAAAACTTTACCTACCCGATAACCCTGACGCTGTATAGAAATCAGTTGACACTTTTGTGCTATTTAAGGTATCCTATAAATAATATGATTAGAGAAGGAGATGAAGATGGCAAATCAACCTATAAATATCCTTGAAACACGGGAGTTGAGTCGACACTATGGCGGTGTTATAGCACTGTCTAAAGTTACAGTTCAGGTGCGTGCTGGACAAATTTCCAGTTTGATAGGGCCTAACGGTGCCGGGAAAACAACACTGTTTAACTGTGTTACCGGATTAGATAAACCGACACTGGGCAGGGTCAATTTTTTAGGAAAGCAAATTAACGGTTTTCGTCCAGATGAGGTTACTGGGCTGGGTGTTGCCAGAACGTTTCAAAATATCAGGCTTTTCACAGAACTAACGGTGTTGGATAACGTCAAAATCGGGAGACACCCACGTACCTCTGCCACATTTATAGGGGCAGTTTTTCGAACGAAGCAACAACAACATGAAGAGCAACAAATAACAGAATATGCTGAGGAGATGCTAAAATTCGTAGGTTTAGCGGACGTTGGTGCCCAGGCAGCGGGAAACCTATCCTACGGAGACCAACGACGTGTTGAAATCGCAAGAGCCTTGGCGACAAAACCTTTGCTGCTTCTTCTTGATGAACCTGCCGCGGGTATGAACCCACAAGAAACACAAGAACTTATTTCTCTTATCTATACTATTCGAGAACAAGGAATCTCTGTTTTGCTGATTGAACACGATATGAAAGTTGTGATGCAAATCTCTGACTGGGTAACTGTGTTGGATCATGGCGAGAAAATCAGCGAAGGGCAACCTGCAGACGTGCAAAACGATGAAGCCGTTATAGAAGCATATTTAGGAACATCAGATGATGCTTGAACTTAAAAACATTCATACGTATTATGGAAATATCCGTGCAGTGCGCGGCATTTCCGTTGAAGTCAACGCTGGTGAGAAGGTGTGTATGATTGGCGCAAACGGTGCTGGCAAATCTACTACACTGATGACTATTTCTGGCGTTCACACACCAGCAGAAGGCACTATATATTTTGAAGGTGAAGATATTACCACTACTTCAGCAGAGCAGCGTGTAGAGCTTGGGGTTTCGCAGGTGCCTGAAGGACGGCTGATTTTTCCGGATATGACGGTGCTCGAAAACCTTGAACTTGGTGCCTACATACGAAACGATGCGGCAGGTATAAGAACCGATTTAAACAGAATTTTTGATTATTTTCCTGTGCTTTCAGAGCGGAGAAAGCAACGAGGTGGCAGTCTCAGCGGTGGTGAACAGCAGATGTTAGCAATTGGGCGTTCTCTGATGTCAAATCCGAGACTACTACTTCTTGATGAACCCTCTTTAGGACTTGCCCCCCTTATTGTTAAACAGATTTTTGAAATTATTCAGCAAATTAATGAAGAGGGGACAACAATTTTATTGGTCGAACAGAACGCGCAACTTGCTTTGAATGTAACAGATAGAGGTTATGTTATGGAGACAGGCGAAATTACAATTGAGGGTACCTCTGTTGATCTTTTGGCGGATGAACGGGTCCGGCAAGCTTACCTCGGAGAATAATTGTAGATGTATCCTACACTCATTGATTTTGGGACGATCTTTTCTATTCCGCTCGGCATTCATAGCTACGGTGTTATGTTAGCCACTGCCTTCATCACGTGTAGCATAATGTTGCGCCGCGAATTGGACCGCCAAGGTTTTCAAGGAGATATAGCCGTAACGATTGTCGCCGCAGGAGCTATCGGTGGGGTTATCGGCGCGAAAATCTATTATGTACTGTTCTTAGTAAAAAACTTTTCTATTCACAACCTCTTTAGTCCGACCGGATTAGTCTGGTACGGTGGACTGATCGGTGGGAGTGCAGCTGTTGCCTGGGTTATCCATAGATCCCCCAATCCGTTCCTACCAACTGTTGACGTAATTGGGCCACTTTTATTGCTTGGGTATGGTATCGGGCGCGTGGGGTGTCTGCTGGCAGGTGATGGAGACTACGGTCCGCCTTCCGATGTACCGTGGGCAATGGCATTTCCAGAAGGTACTGTACCGACAAATGACCGTGTTCACCCGACACCTATCTATGAAACGCTGATTTCGGTTACATTCTTTGGCATTCTCTGGTCACAACGCAAAAAATTTGCGTCAATCCCAGGTTCACTCTTTGGCGCGAGTCTTATTATGCTGGCAGTAGAAAGGTTTATCGTAGAATTTTGGCGGTTGACACCGCGTGTGTTTCCAGAAACGTCTTCCTTGTCGTGGTTGACATCGCCTCAGGTTGTTAGTATTATTTTGTTCTGTTTTGGAATCTTTTTTATGCTATGGATGTCCAAGCGACCAAGAGTGGCTATGGATGTTGAAACGCCAATTCCTGAACCTGAAAAAGTAGCATCACGCCCGCAAAAGCGGAGACGGCGGCGGTGAATTAAAAGTAGTAGGCACGCTCCGCGTGCCGTAACGCAGGTTAAAAGCTGTCTGTCTATTCTAACTTATTCTTATTCGTTTTCGGTTGCCATGTGCGAATGAGTTCCGTTTCTAACAACACCGTTTCCTCGGCATCTTCTGTAAGTTCTACTGAAAAGTGAACGATCCCCCCAAATAACCTAAGTTGTGTCCGAAGTTCAGGATTTGTCGTCCCATCGTAGTGTTGCAACAAACGCCGCCGGACACATGTCGTTGATTCCCCAACATAGACACACTCATTCCGACCCTCGGTCCCAGTTTTTCGCCACAAGACATACACACCGCTCTGCCCAGTCGGCAATTTCTGAATTTCTGCGCGCGTAAAGGGGCGAAGATTGCGCTTTAGCTGATACTGTAAGACATAGGGGTTAACAGTGTCACGCATGTGTTAGAATCCATGCCGTTACCAATCGACACTAAATGCGCGTATAGCATTCGATCTGCTTCAGGCATCTGCTTTCTGATTTTGCACTACTGCTTGTCAGTGGGATGCTCGGGCTTAGGGGGAGGCGGTTCGTCAAAGGGGGTCCCTTTTTCTGCCGCCACCTGCTTCCGTTTCTCCCAATCCGCATACCAAGCACGATAAATCTCGGCTTTGCCTTGTTCTATACCTTGTTCTATACCTTGTTCTATACCTTGTTCTATGGCTTGTTGTATCTTGCTTGTGTAACGAAGCATGATTTCTCCTCCTAACTCAAATATGCCGACAACATAAATGAGAGCAAATTGGAAGAACGCCACAACTTCCTTTACAACGGTTTTAAACGTTTCTAATCCATTTTGTGAAGGTTTTCCGCTCTCATCTATCCAGATTATTACGGTATAAACAACCGTAGCAATAAACAGGACCAAAATCTCTAAAACGATCCAATCTATTCTTGCTGACAATAAAGGTGATCTCGGTTGTGTTTTCAAAGTTTACTACCTCTATTTAGTATATTATACGCTATTTCAGGTAATAAATCAAGTTTAGTGGATTTGCAAGCTACAAATTTTCAAACAGTGTCGGTGCCTCTGGCTGTGGCGAACCCATTGACTCTGAGATATATTGCCACTCTGTTACAAGGTTGTTGTAATCTGATGCGCTTTCCGCATCACCGCGTTTTTCATAGTAATCATACAACACGCGCGCCAGACGTTTTGCCGATTCAAAATCGCGCATTGCACGCGCGACTGCAGCACATCCCGAAATACCTTCGCTGTTCTCCGATCCAGATAGATGCCACACCATTCGTAGACACCCTTCCCACGCTGTCATGTCTTCGCTATTTTCGCGCTCGGCATATTCTTCAACTTTTAACAATCGAACCTTACCGCGCGCTGCGATGAGGACCTTGTCGTTCATAGTGGGGATGTTCACATCTTTCGCTTTTGAGAGCGTTTCTGCATCTCCGAAATTACCCTCCATGTAACCGTGCTGCTGCAGCCACGTCAAACAAAACTGACTTTCAGGGTCCAGTTCTCCAGTCTCTTTTTCGAGGTGGGCGGCGATTTCGTTGTTGATATGCATGAGGACTTCGCGTATTGGCACGATCTCACCACTAACACGTATCACTTTGCTATAGCGGGAATAGATCTCCATGCCAGGTCCGATAGCAGCTTGTGCGACATCAACAGGCCTGATGTTAGCGATACGCGTGAGCTTTTCAAGGGCAGGCGGCAATTCTTTTTTCAACTCTTGTATAAAATCATTGCGAGTTATAACGGGTGCATCTTCAGAACGCGGACGACACACAAGGACAATAGAAGATGCCAGGGCGTTAATTCCCGCTTTTAAACCTTTAGCACGTTCTGTCCGCATTGGCCAAGTTCCAACTATCTGAAACCCCGCATTCACAATTGCAGTGAGCATCGTTTCCCATCCCGTAGAGGCCCTCCCATCATGTTCCGCTTCCTGCTGCTTATAGGCATAAAAGATGGATGTGGGAAACTGATCAGAACAGTGCTGCCGCATTTGCACCAATGCTTTTCCTAATAATTTTTCAAACCGAGGTGCGGGATTTTCAAACCGAGGTGCTGCAACAATTTCATCGTCTTTGGGTGTCATTATACTACCAAACAGCTCGGGAAAACTGCTACGCAGCAAAGGACGTAGCCAAACGTAAAAGAAGTCGGAGAGCTCGGCGTACTGAATATTGTTATAGTAAGGGGGATCCGTAACAAATATCGGTCTATCGGGAGCGTGTCTTGTAGTCGTTGCATCTGCCTGATGCACTTCGCCTCTGTTCGCTGAAACAGGAAAATTTTCAATCACCTTTGCAATCCACTGCACCTGTGCCATCCAGTTTTGTGTTGAATTAGAGAAGGGATTAGCTTCGGCGAAGTCCCACGTCATCGGAATTGCTTGGCGTGAAAAAAGAGGTGGAATTTTCTCACCTAAATTTTCCCACCATGTAAAACTACATCCACTCTCAGCAGTTCTTCCAATGGCAAGGGACAAGTATGTGTAAATGGCATTCGCGTACGCATCGTCTGCACCGTCTTGTGTGATTTGATGGTGAACATCTGTTATTAAGTCACTGAGAGTAGTTAGTGCTACGAGTTGCCGCTCGGTAAAAAGTTGATGCCAGTGGGTTATTCCGTACCCTCGTCCACTTACCAGAGTGGGATTATCAGGCATTGCAGGTCTTGGTCTCTGCAATGGTTCAGGAGATTGGGCTATTTGGATATGCTCGTCAGTGGGCGACAGATATATTTTCCTGCGACTACCTTCGGCGACTATTGCTATCATTATCTCATCCATTTTGCCTGCTTTCGCTTGTTCTCGAACATAAGCTAGCTTGACAGCAGTTCCACATCCACAACAGGACGCACTTGTTCTACTCACGGTGGGCTTTGGAATTCCTTGAGTATCGGTTTGCACAACCCACGAAATCGTGTTCTGCTCTCGATCAACAACTGGTTTTATCCAGTGTGCGTCCCCCTTCTTTTTTGATAATTGGAAGGTTGTCATCAAAGGCATCTGGAGTCCACAAGCGGGATTGGCACATGGCACCGTACGTGCCCAAAGCCATGCAACTACGGTCGCAGCGTTGCCATCTGGCAATTCCACTTTCAGGTAGAGATGCCCAATTCGTCTGTATGCTTCCTCGCGCATCCACCTACCATAATAACGGATGTCGTCTGCTAAACCTGCAGTGCCTTTCCACGGCATGTCAGCAGATATACCTGTTGGATCAGCATCAGGATTGATAGGGGGTTGATTATGGAATTTCGGAGGTAATTCAATCATTGCTTTAGTAAGCAGAACGGGGAGCGGATTGAGATCACTGCCGCGGGCGCGTAATCCTAAACGTTGTGCTTCAAGCGGGATGGATCCGCCACCACAAAATGGGTCATAGACAGCAGGGCAGTGATCGTTGAGGTATTGTAGTACTGCCTTTGGGTCGTTTTTATGTCTCTCACGAAAGGCATCAAGATTTTCTCCATTATTGCGTGCAACAGAGTACGCAATTTCGTAACGTGCTTCTGCTAATATATTCTCATCATTGCTGTTTTTCCAAATAATGAGCCGTTTAATGATCTCATGAAGGCGATTGCGTTCTGCATTCTGATCGGATTCAGTAGGGAATTCGTCGGTGCATTCGGAGGGGTCGTCTACCATACTTGCAAAGATGATGGCACGGCATGCAGCGAGGGGGCGGCGTGCCCAATAACGGTGAAGGGTTGAGGGGTGCCCATGCGTTAGGGAAGCGTCCTTTGCAGACTCTTTGTTGATGGCTTGTAGCGGTATATTTACCTCAATCAGTTTTTTTCGGTAAGTTGTCATATTGTTTCGTTGGTTATTCATTATATGGTAGATTTTAGAATTATAGGACTTATAGTGAGTAACAGCTAAAAACTCAATGTCCATGGGCATCTGAAGTGGAAAGAATAGGACATAAAGTATCCCTTTTCTTTCCCTATTGGACTACATCCTTATGTTTTACTCAATATAACATAACTTCATTATAAGACCGCGCCCGTTTTACCCTACTGGTTGTT
Organism: Candidatus Poribacteria bacterium; assembly: GCA_003635185.1. Taxonomy (GTDB): domain Bacteria; phylum Poribacteria; class WGA-4E; order WGA-4E; family WGA-3G; genus MSPOR6. The sequence continues at coordinate 15,426 of PYJA01000016.1, forward strand.
CTTATTCGTTTAGTAGCTGCTTGAAGGCCTCAACGCTTTGCACATGAGGAGCACCAAGTAGCAGCTGTTCGAGTCGTTGCAAATCAGCAATGTTTTGAATCACGGGCGTTAAGGCATTTACGACATCTGTAGAGAACTTCGTTTTGAGAGCTGACAAGATGTGTTTGATAGTAGTTTCTCTGGCAATTTTTTCACGTTGGCGTTGGTAAGTCTTTGATTCTTGCATAAGTTCCTCATATCTGCATACCGTAATGTTTCTATTCGTTTAGCATTTGTGCAAAAGCTTCAATATTTTGCACCTTTGCAGCGGCGGTGTGCAGTTCTTCCAGTCGTTGCAAATCGCTAATGTTCTGAATCATGGGCGTTAAGGTATTCACAATATCTGCAGAGAATTTTGCTTTAAGCACTGTCGAGATGTGCTTAATCGTGTTCTCCCTGATAATTTTTTCGCGTTGGCGTTGATAAGTTTTTGATTCTTGCATAAGTTCCTTGTTTATCTTACTACTGTTGTGTGGAGTTATCCTTGCAGCAGTTGCATGAAGGCCTCGATGCTTTGCACCTTCGCGGCAGCGAGATGTAGCTGCTTAAGTTTCTGCAGATCGTTTATGTTGTGAAGCGCTGGTGTTATGGCGCTCACTGCCTCCGCGTGGAATTGATCTTGAAGCAAATCCAAAGTGTTTTCAATGGTAATTTTCCGCACTTGGCGTTGGTAAGTCTTTGATTCTTGCATAAGTTCCTCCGGTATGAGTCGTTCAAACAACTCAGAGTCGTACACTATCCCACCAAAGAGGTAGAGTGCATAAAGTAAATCTGATTGTGTCCGTTGATCTACGGGGGCGGCACACGTTGCGTTAACACATTCTTGGACCCACTGCTCAATATCCATCCCCGCGGGAGGTTTCATAAGTGGCGTAAAGGGTAAGACACCTGGTGCATTCATCTCCAGAACCGATTGCCCATCTATATTGATGAGTCGTATCACCTTATAGTGTAGTGTGTATTTGTACCCACGCCAACTATACTCATATATTCCCGTGTCATTCTTTCCAGCATTTGGATGGAAATAGATGACATTTGAGTAAACGGGCAATTCGTGTGCACCAACGAGGTATCCGTGATACGCTGCGTTTCGTGCCCACATCGGTTTGTGAGTACTATCGCGCAGTTGCAACTCAATGTGTAATATTGCTTCACGATTATCAACGCGAATACGTTTTGTGCTGTCGGTCCGTTGTCCTATAATAGTCTGTTGTTCCGTGTCAATGTTTTCGAGTACCTCAACATCTTTCACGCCGAGTACAAACTGTGAGATTTGGGTGGCGTAATCTGTGAACAGATTTTTTGCCATATTATCGTAGTTTTGTGGCATAGAAATATTATATTACAGAGTGTTGCCAAAGTCAAGACATTCTACCCACTATGGGGAGCGGCCACTATGGGACAGACGCGTTTCCCCTCGCTTGCGGGCGGATAAAGGGGGGGGTAAAATCCTAATTGCTTTTGAATTCGGCATCAATATGCTCGCTGTTCAATTTTACGGAGCGAGCGGTGTTTTCCGAAAAACCGTCAGACTTTTCAGCGGTGACAACGACTTCAATTTTTACATTTCCGCCGTCAGTTTGTAAGGTTTGGACAATTTCGTCTTGGATTACTTCAATTTCTTCAGCAAAAGGCGATTTTAACTGCAAAGTTTTGGTAACAACAACCTGTGTAGGTCCCTTTGGTTGTGGTGGGTCCGGAGTTGGACCGGTTGATTCATCTTCCTGTTCTTTCTCTTTCTCTGGATCAGGTTTAGGAGGTTCAACCGGCTTTTGTTTTTCTATCTCTTCCTTTATTATTTTTGCTAATTCAGGGTTTATCAGAATTGCGGTTGTCCCTTTCTCTATTCGGAGTGCGCCGACATTTTCTTTAAATCGGAAGTTATCGTAATTGCCATCTGTATAGGCGTGGGCAAATCCGAATGTCCCTGTCGGAACACCATCTTTGATGCATCTTGAAAGAACATCCCGATCCCTTAGTCGTGGCATGTAAACGTTCTGTGCCAAAAGTTCCCAAAGCGTGTCTATTTCAATATGCTCTTGATAAGCACTGTTGCTCCAAATATATTGCTGCAACTTTTCAGCGAATACGGAAGGTGCGATTTCTTTAATGACAGTATCATCAGCTATAAATTGATCCCGCATGCGAGGCACAATATTAAGATTATCTGTTTTTGTGGTAACATCAGAAAAATCGTAATCGCTTTTCTGCGGATCATTTTGTGTCGGTATGAGTCCCCATCGGTAAGCCTTAAAAAGTGTTGTAGATACAGCATCCTCAGCAGATTCAAGGTTTTTCTCGGTCTGATCTAACCGTGTGCCTTCAAGGTTACTAATTGGACTGTGTAAGACATCACCGTTCATAATGGAGTTCCACGCAAGGAAATTTTTCACAAGATTTTTGAGTTCTCGGACATCATCACGTTTTGCTGTAATAAAGAGCAGTGTATTTTTGAAGATGCGCTGCTTTTCGTCATTACCACTGTATGTAAGGATATTAAGTGCTGTGGGGTGTGCGGTGTCTTCATCCTTTTCTCGACTTGGTAGTGATGCCTGCGGTGGAAGAATAACGTATTGAATATCCTCAGAATCTTCTACCATACTTGCTGATGTGGGACAAACTTGGACAGTTGGCACGCGTCCAACTGCTCTTTCTAATCGTGACACAATTTCACTGTAAATATCTTCATCAGTATATTGCTCAGCACGGTCTATAGCAACCTTGTTAAGATTCTCCTGAGTGTGGAAATAGTATCTATCATCTAAATTATAGAGATAGTATAGGTTGCCAGTCATTCTACCGAGTGCATCGTTATAGGTAGAAACGGTCTGGCCGGGTTCAACGACACCGAGATGAATCTGACGCGTCGTTATACCTTTAAATGCCCCACCTGTTGCACTACCAAGAAACACAGTACGGGCAATCCTGCGCGCGGCACCACCAACATTAACAAATACTGTGGATTTCGTGTCAATTTCGTCGGTGCGGGAACCGTGGCTGTCAACCTCTTTTACCACCGGGTCCCAATTTCCACCGGACTGAGCGAGCAACCGAGTGAATTCGTCAGCGAGTGCGGGATCTTCCAAGGGTAGGTTTGCGGGCATAATCAAGAGGGATTGATCCTGTTCTCGGTAGAGACGTGAAATATAGGTTGCCATGATACGCAGCACCCCGCGGGTCTTCTGGAATCCAGGGATGACAGACCAATCTTGAAAAAGTCTATCAAATATCTCTGGATGGATTGGATAGCAGTCTTTCATGCGTTGTCCGTACTGCTGATCGTTTACACCTTCGGGATATTCGCTGCGCGAGTTCCGGTACATTTTTCTGAACGCTTCACAAGTTTGGTCACGCTCTGTCTCGTCAATTACGGAACCGAACAATCGTCTACGGACTACCTCAAATGCGTTATCAACTTCTAATGGAATTGAAACAGCATCAACCCGTTTAAGGATTTCTTCAAGCTCATCAAGAACAGTTACCCCTACTTGTCCACCTGCTTGCGTTTTACCTTCTGGTAAAGTTGCTACAAGCACAACATTCTTGGATCTTTTTATAGATTGTGTGAGTGTTTGTAAAAAGGTATAGAGACGTGCTTGTAAATCACTCTCTACATTACGTACATAAGCAACAAGTTCGTCTATTAAAATAACAGAGGGGCCGACATACTCAAAAAGATCATCCAACTGCTTACCGCCTGGGGAGATGCCTTTAAGTGCAGCTTCGCGGATAAAATCGTAAGCGTCTTGCCCACCAAGTTGCTCAGCCATTCTGCCCCAGAGTGTGTTAAGTGGATCTCCCTGTTTAGTTTCATCTGAGTCGGTCGTGGAGAGATAGGTACCAACAAGCACAGAGACGTTAGCGTTTATCGGAATATTAGGATCCCATTCTGCTTCCGATATAATTTCGTCGATTTCTTGACGAAGACGTGCGTATTCACCATCTGTCGGAAGTTCTCTCAGAATATTTGCCCCGGTAATAAGATGGTAAAGGGCAATGAGACTATGCGTTTTCCCACCACCGAAACCGGTTTTGAGTTGGATGACAGGGTCACCACCTTTACCTGCAAGCCGTTTCAACGTATTGACTAACAAATCGCGGAGTCCGGGTGTAATGTATGTCTGATTAAAAAAGATCTTAGTTTCCCCGTATTCTTCGGTTTTTGCATTTCCCTCATAAACCTCTTGGAGATCCGCTGCGAATTCCGATTTATGAAAAGTGCCTTCAATGACATCATTGTTAGGATGTATCACATCACGCCAAGGCGTTAGATCCGTTGCCTTCCTACGTGGTAGTTTCGGTTCAGGTTCTGTGGTAGGTCCTGCGCTGATAAATAATTTGTCACGGATAGCTTCAACTTCACGCTTTTGTTTAGGAGCATTGATTTGTCCAAGCATGTCGGCAATTTCATAGAGCCTACCACTGGCGTAGCCCGAAGGCAGATCCTCAGCACCAGGATGTGAAACCATATTTCGTGCCTCTGTGATGACACCTACAGCACTACGGACCTCCCGATCTGGATCAAAACGTTGCTCAAATGCTTCGTACCAATGTTTTCTAAATAGGTGTGGAAAATCGTTTATATCAATATCTGTTTCATTATGAATATTCTCTTCTGCAAGTAAACCGGACACTGCCTTCATGCTTTTAAAAACAAAGGAACGCATGGCATCGCGATAGATGTTGAGTGCTTTATAAAGCGCGTCTTGATTGGGACTTTTTGACGAATTCACGTGCTAATACTCCCTTCCATTTTACATAATTTCTTTAGCAGCATAGCAGATTTTAGGTTATAAGTCAAGGCAATATTATGTCTTCCGCAAGCGAAAGCATGCGGATTTGACAGGAAAAGTGTTAAAATCTAACACGGAGGGAAAGGCGGTTGCTGATGCCTAAATCTGGTTGTCGTTGATAAGCGTAGTCAACATGGAATGCTGCGCCGGTAACGAATCGGAGTTGAAGCCCAGCACCTGCGGTGAAGTACATCGCGCGGGTAGTGCCGTTCCGACCATCAAATCCGCAACGAAGGGCTAATAGATCAAAGAGAACATATTCGGCACCGGTGTGGAATTCATAATCGTTGCGAGTGTCTACATCAGCTGCTAAGGTGAGTTTGCTGTTGAAAATAGCAAGTTTCTGATAGTAGGCAACCCCTATTTTTAAGCGCGGCAAGAGTGTCTCTGTATGAGGTGATTCGTCAGCATTTTCTGGCGGTGTGTTCCAATAAAGTTTGGTTGTGAGAAAATCGCTCGCGACAACACCGAAGGAGAAGGCAGTCGATTTGTCTGCGTTAGTTTTAGCGAGAATACCGAGATCACTTCCGCCACCAATAGCATTAGCATTACGATACGCATCAATATAAATAAGTTTGAGACTGGCACCGAGATGGATAGAGACACCTCGCGGTAAAGTGGTAAGATGCCGGGCACCACTGAGTAGAAAAGCATTACTTGTATTACTAAAAGTGCCAACAACATAAGGACGATTATTAGGACCAATTGCTTTGGTAGTAACCGGAACGCCTGTAATCGGGATATCGTCAACACCGACCCGGAGCCAACTGATACCGAAAGTTGTTTTGGAAGAAAACGGGTAGATATAACTTGCCACGTCATACGCAGCGAGGTCCGCAAACGTGGCGTGCATAAAATTAAACTCATGGTGCGTTAGCTGCGCTATGCCAGCAGGATTATAATAAGTGGTGCTTGCTTCATCAGCGATAGCGGTGAAGGCGTTGCCCATGCCTAATGGACGCGCACCTGTCCCAAATGTAAGAAAATCTGCTGTATATGTCCGTTCAGCTGCAGCGGGTAATATTACGAGTATAAAAAGGATGTAGATAATAAAAACTTTTTTCATAAGTTGACGACTTGTGCCAGTTAACTAATTGTATTTGTTATTTTCACAGATATTAGGTATTGTTATTTAAACATATCGTCCCTACGGGACTAAAGATAGGGTATTCAACGTTTTTCTATAAACATATCGTCCCTACGGGACTAAAGAAGGTATCAACTAACGATAAAAACTAACAAAACGCCAGTAATTGTGAAATAATATTTTACTAATGATTATTTAGCACAACTCGTTAAGTTGATGCTCAAACTGTCAATGGCTACTTCAATTTCATCATTTTGAGGATGTGTGTCTGGTCTTTTTCATCATCAAGGCTTTTAACAATAATTTTTCCATAGTAGACTCCGTTAGCAACCTCATTCCCATCATCATCTTTACCATCCCACTTCAGTTGGACAAAACCTGCGGGTGCCTCTGTTTTGAGTTGCCGGATAAGCCGTCCGGTAAGGGTGTATATTTTAACAGTGAGTGACTTCGCGGGCTTCGTCAATTCACAGGTCACTGTGGTATCCCGTGTAAACGGATTCGGATAATTCAAGGGTTCCACTAATTGGAGTTTACCATGGACATGAAAGGTGATTTCATTCTCTCCCTCATTACCATCAAGGTCGCTCGCTGTGAGTCGGAGCTGGTATTCACGAGGTTCAAGTTCAGGAGAATTGTATGTCAAAATGAGTTGTGTTGAACTTGGATGCTGTGTCAGTTTGTATTCGGTTTCGGCAATAGTCTCAAATTCCCCAAAGCGTCCCAAGGCGAGTTCAACGGGACGCGTAATATAATCAATACCACGCGCATCAGTAAGTGTTGCTTGGATAAGTGGGGCTGCGTCAACCGATGCACCGGAAGTAAAGTGTTGCTGGTTACCAACGGTTAATTGGATGTCTGGTGGCACCGTATCTTCACTTCGGAGGCAGGAAAGGGCACCTAAATATGAAGTTTTTGCTTGAATTGTACCCACTGTAGCGGTTTCAAACAGGAATCGATCCCCTGCAGTGAAGGGTTTGCGGCCTTGCGTTATGAGTAGATTCAATCCATAATCACTGTGTTCCAAAGGTTTGCCAACCGTTCCGTATATTGGTGCGCCATCCTCTGTTAAGACTCCCGTCCTTTCCCCTTCAATCTGAAACTGCGTTGGGGAGACAAACATGATGAGCCATGTGTCCTGTGGTATTGTCGTCTCTTGTGCCAAGTCAAGATACTGAATTGTACCATTTCCTCTGTTTCCACTGGCAAAAGCGGATGCATAGAATTGAACAATCTCCTGACCTGGTATTTCAATTTTCGTGACACTGAATCGTAAGATATCACCGAATTGAAAAGGGGTTTCCCCATCTCTTATATCAAAAGTAAATCCAGGGACATCTGCGGCGGAGTTTATTTCTACATTCGTCCAAGATGTACGCGATATTCCTCTTGCAATTTCTTCTAATTGGTGATTATTTAATTTCGTGTTCCCTGAAGTTTCTTCAGGTATAAAGAGGAGACGGTAGGTCCGCGCAGTCTCAAAAAGTGCTATCCAGACACCTACGTCAACACCTTCTTGCGGAATATGAACATCTCTAATTATACCATCACCGGTGTTATTATTCCGTATTTGGGTAGCACGGGTAGCCGTATCAATTTTGCCATTGGCATGTCTTTTAATTTCAGATTCAAGCCGTGTCCAGTTAGCTAAGGCATCAAGCCAGAGATAGATACCTAAATCACGCCCCCGCGCTTCAACAGCAGTGCTAAGCGTGTCTTCTATAGCAGACATATCAATTGACACATCCGCGTCACTCCCAAAAAGTTCCTCTATTACCTCTTGTTGTAACGCTGTCCAATCAAAATCAAATTCAACGGTAACCGGAGCCTGAAGTTTAAACGAATTCCATAAGGCATCAGAGGTAGTTTCGTTTAAATGTAGCGTGTACCCCTGTAAAGACGGGTGTGCTGCGAGTGTTACCGGGAAAAGCATTCCTGTTTTGAAATTGCCTTTAATAGGAAACGGTGATTCTGTTTTAGTATTTCGCACCTCTCCTGTCCCACCAATAAAATAAGCGTCCTCAGCATCCACAGTATCCGGCATTATTGGTAAAACAGTAAGAAGTGACGGTTTATCCGCAACCACTTCTGCTGGTGTTACTATGCGGATGCCGCCATCAACACTGACGGTTCGCGCTGGCACATCACCAACGATACTACCGGAAACAGTGAGCTGCCTATACCCAATATTATCTTGTTCATTACTTTCAACTACTTTTCCTTGCTGATCCGCTTCGCTAAAAATCGGATCAACATAGACAAACACATCGTGTATACCACTACGCAGAGATATTGGAATAGCAACAGTCGCAATAGGATTGATATTAAGTGGATCCGGTGTATACGCGTTAGATTGTTGATGTAACGGATTTCGCACAACCCAGTCATTCGGTTTTATCTGCGTTCTACCAAGCAGATTCGCATCAGCATCAACGATACCATTTTCATCTATATCTGGATTTCCACTAAAAAAGATAACTTCTATGTTAACATCGGAAAGCCCAAGTTCTGAAATCAGATCGTTTTCAGAAATAGCATCATCGTTAGCATTAGTGGAACCTACGACTTCAATATCAACAGACAAAAAACGTTCATGCGCAGCACCTTTAGAATCACCCAACTTATAGCTAATCTGCCCCGTGTTTTCACCACGTTTAGAAACCACCGAAAGATTAGGGTATCTATATGGATAGAACCGATAATAATCGGAGATTACAACAAAATCATCTTCATCCGTAACCTGAATATCGTATCGTAAAGCGGAACCATCAGTTGGTACAGGTAAAGGCTCAGGAAGTTTCCACCATCTTGCTGTGGATGCTATAGCAGATGTTGAATCCGAATTTGTTTCAGCAGGTTCTAATGCAACCTTCCCATTATCCGCGGTTTGCAGATTCCGCCATTCCAACACAACAGAAACGGTTTCCTTGTTCTCATCAGAAACAAGTACGGAGATTTCAAACATGTCCTCTCCTGATGAAGCGGTAACCACTTTCGGTTTTATGTCCAATATTTTTGGGACCTCCACAGTGAAACCATCACCGCCAACAGCGATTTCGGTTGCATTTTCAGCATAGTACTCTACATGTGCATCGCCTGGTGAAATATTTTCTGGGACGCTAAATTTAACAGCCGGATAACTACCGCGCTGCACTGAGATCGTTTTTGTGTCAACGACATCTCCAGAGTAGAATTCCTTCGGGGCACCAGTTTTGTCTATACCAACAGATTGTTGTCCGGGAAAAACCACCTTTACTGTTAGTTCTCCATCAAAATTGGTATTTCGTGTAAAAACTTTCTTGTTCGTTTTAGGATCATAGCGTGCAGTCTGAATGAATCCGGGGGCAATTGTAAGCGTATCGCCTCCTTTGACTGTCTTTGTCTCAATTTCGGGCAAGATTTCATAATCTGCCATTGCGATCTGCATCGCCGGATCCCCAAAAAGTGTATATTCAAGCATGATATCAAGCTGCGATGTGCCTTCTGTCAGAAGATATTCAAGTTTAGAATCAAAGCTGAGAGGACCAAGTTGTCGGACATCGCGTTGGAATAACATATCAAAAATAATTCGGTTTAGTGCATCGTTACCGCTGCCGTAAGTGAGGCGTGTTGCGCTGAGCATCCCGATGATACCGCCTCTATCTTTACGTAGCAGTTTTTCAGCCATACTCGGTTCGCCGGGTTTGTCAAAATACCCGTTATAGCAACTCAAAACGAGCATAAAGGGTTGATGTGCGGTCTCTTTGACTTTATCAATAGAGGTGTTATCAAAGATAATTTCGTGTGCCCAGACGACCCGTCCGCCGTGTCCAGCGTATTGAGCAACAACGCCTCCATCCCCCAAGGCATTAATAATTAAGTCTTTCGCGACGTGTCGAGGATGTCTTCCTGAAAATTTTTCGGGATTAGCTTCAACTTCATCTGTGACATCTTCAAGATAAATTTCAACAGTTTCGTAGCCAAGTCGTGTATGGTCTTTGGCAATTTCGTTGAGACTCTTTTTAAAGATATGATCACCGGAATTGCTAACTTCATCATCAGCGACCGAGATAATTCGGCGTCTCCATGCCCCATTAGGGCGTTGTGCTTCATAATTGATAATCTTGTCAACAACTGTGTCTGCTTCCGCCTCACTTTCAACACTTAATCTGCCGACATAAAAATCTACGAATTCATCGTGTCCAGAGACTGTGGCGTACCAATGGTCTGCGGAGGTTCTACCGTACGAATCAGTTGAAATATAGTGAGGAGGAATATAACCTGTAAGTTCTGGGGGTTCAAGATAAATATCTTTATCTATACCTCGGAAATCATAAGTGCCATCACCGAGGATAACCAAATATGAGAGTGCTGGGGGAGCCCAATTTTGATACGTATAAGTTAGAAAGTTTTTTATCCAAATCGGATGCACTGTTCCATCACCGAAGGTGTTATAAACATCTGTCACGTTAACAACTTTGGTTCGGTATCCGCCCCCTCCTGTTGTCGCTCGCCAGTTCGCTAATTTTTCGGCTGTACCTCTAAATCTCGGATGTGTCAAGATGAGGTAATCCGCACCGTTCAACGGGTTTCGTAAATCTACCGGTGGGACGGTTTCAATCTGAATAGGTTTCCGAAGGGCAGTCTCAGCTACTGCTATAAACTCAGTTGTGCGGGTATCCGGGACCTGAAAAGTTGCTGTATATGTGATATTTGGTACAGTTCTGATGTCACCAGAATTTAATGCTTGGAGACGCGTGCGCATGGCGTTATCGGTTGCGCGGCGCGTAATATTAACGCCTTGAAGTTTTGCCGTAAGTGTGTCCCCATCTGTTTCAAAAACGGTAATCTGGGGATCAAGAAAGGCATCAATCCGAAATTGATGTTTAATACCTTTATTTTCACCGTCCTGCCTTGCCTTGACAGGAGTGCGAAAACGGAGTTGGTCGTTCACAGCTAAAAAAAGGCGTGTATATTCAACCCAAAATCGATTGAGGTAGATATGATAGGGATAGCGTGTTGTATCCTCTTCAAAAGTGGTATCAATACGGGTTAAAGAAAGAACGTTTGTTTCACCTTGTGCAACATCTTTAAGATTATTCCAGGTACGAAGGCTCTTTGAAAGGGTCACTTGTGCTTGGTAATCCCATGTTGCGCGATCAAACTGCACGCCATTAACGGCTGCTAAGATTTCATGTGTTACAGGCGTTCCACCTTGCAAAACGACCTGTACCTCTGGCGGTTCAAAACTTTTCGCAACGTCGTAGAGCGGAAATTCAAGTCGTAATTCTCCAATTTCACTTGCATTTTTGATACCGTCCCAGTACCAAAAGTCTAAAGTATCAAACCATTTGTGTTTATCACCAGACGCGACGGTATCCGGATCAACAAATTCAAGGTTATTGGTAAGATGATCCTCCTCAAAAACGACGCGCGATCGGAAGGTTGGCACTTGCACCGCTGTTGCATCGCTGGGACTTGCTTCAATCTGTGGGACCCGTGCCGGATGTTGTCCTTCGTTAGCGATACTTAGCCAGTAAACGTTCCACAAGGTGTAAGCATTCTTTGGAAAAGGACTTTCGGGATCAGTAGAACTGTGGGCTAAGAAAAAGATCGCATCTTCTGCGTCAAAACTTCTATCTACTGCACCACTAATGTAGATAGGAATTTCTTGGTCCCCGTGTGTGAGACGGACTTTTCGCGGGTCAATTCCTATCAGGTCAATGCCCCAATCGGTCCGGAGGGATGCCGCAGTAACCTTATATACGCCGCTTTCATCAATATAGAGTTTATAACGGGTCTGCAGTGATTGGTCTGTCTGTCCTGGTGCAGCAGGAGCAGATGGGAGCGTGCCTCTACCAGCACCGACACCCCGCGCCCTTTCCAAATCAACGTTGAAAACCTTGCGGTAGTCCCCGTAGTTGAAAATCTGCTGTGCAAATGTTTGTTCGTAAGGAGATAAGGTATGCTTTAAGTTTGCGGGAACAGCGTTGAATGAGGTGCCTGTCTCACGGGTTTTCAATTGTGAATTAAAAGGAATAAAAACAGTAAGACTGTTATAAGAACGAAGTTCGCGCGTTGCAGCGTTATATTGTACTGGATGTAAAGATAAACTGATGACCCGTTGTGAACGGATGTAACCATCCATTTCTATGCGTGCTAAAACTGATGGATACGGCGCGGCACCGGAATTAGGGTTTGTCTCTTTTTTATTGGGGAGATGTCCCGTACCGTTATCGGTTTGTCCAGGGCCAGCTTTAACAGAAACACCTTCGGTACTCACAGGGACCTCTTTTTGCGTTAGCAGAAGCCGTACACCACTATGGGAACGTGAAGTCCCAGCGTTGACAGAAACATCAGCGTTGTTCAGTTGTGCGTCAGCAGGAACAGCTAAGAGCAGACGCGTGACTGGCAATCTGGGATAACCCGGTTCTTGAATCCAATCGCACTCTGAATATTTTACCGTATGGTACACACCGCCACCCGCACTTTTAAACTGGGTATCCGATTTGACTTGTGTAACATGGAGTTGTGGAAGTCTGAAATTTACGGTAATACCATCTGCTGTGGTCGTTTGGGTCAGAATAAGCGAATTATCAGCAACTGCAGCGAAACTAAAGACACACAAAATTGATACGAAAATAAAACAAGGCGCGCACATGGCACGCATTGATACCATGGGGAATATTCTCAAAAAATGTTGTATTGCGTATAGTAACGCGGACACAATACGTTTACACAAAGACACTGATCTCCTATTCCAATGTTTAATTGAGGGCATTATCAAAACCTGAAGACGAACTGTAAAGTATATTTTACTAAGGATAACGATTTACTTTTAGTTGCAAACCGATTTGGTTTTCTTCAAAAAATATGAATTTCGCAAACCTATAATTTTCTACCTGCTGCGGTAGTGGCGATTTCAAACGTTGCCTATAAAGATGTGTTGACTTTCCACAACCAATTTGGCAACTACCTTCTCCACTTATATCTTCAAAATAATCTTTCCAAAATTACGATTCGCTTCCATATATTCGTGCGCTTCACGCGCTTGTGCTAAAGGATACACAGAATCAATGACTGATCGGAGTGTTCCTGCTTTTAACGCCGGCAGCCAACGTTGGGCAAATCGCTGCGTGATAGCAATTTTTTCATCAAGTGATTGCGGGCGCATGACAGAACCGATAACTTGCAGGCGTTTGCGCATCACTACTCCTAAGTCTATTTCTGTAACGGCACCGCCCATCAATCCGACTTGTAATAAACGTCCTTTCGTTTTCAGAATCTGCAAGTTCCGCGCGAGATATGGCGCACCAATAAAGTCTAACACGACATCCACACCGTCCCCATCTGTCAGCCGCTCAATTTCAGCAACAAAATCAGATTGCTTATAGTTAATACCTGCTATAGCGCCCAGTGCTTTGCAGTTGTCAATTTTATTGGGTGTGCCTGCGGTGACAAACACACGCGCCCCAGCGTGATGTGCTATCTGTATGCCTGCCGTGCCAACTCCGCTTCCGCCTGCATGAATTAGAATGCTCTCACCGTCTGTGAGTTGCCCTAACGTAAATATGTTCTCATTAGCAGTAAAAAACACCTCTGGCACAGCAGCGGCTTCTTCAAAACTCCATTCGTCTGGGACGCACATTGCCATGCGGTAGTCAATAACCGCCTGTTCGGCATAACCACCGCCGCCTACAAGTCCAAAGACTCTATCGCCTTCATTAAATCCGGTAACAGCTTCTCCCATTCCCGCAACTGTGCCAGCAATTTCTAAACCGAGTATTTCGGATTCACCGGGTGGTGGCGGATATCCGCCGCGGCGTTGGATGAGATCAGCGCGATTCAGGGCAGTTGCCTTGACATCCACCAGTAGCTGCGTTTGTGTCGGCTGAGGTGGAGCGACCTCGCTCAATTGCAGGACTCCTGGTCCTCCGTCTCTATCCCTAACAATTGCTTTCATCATTTTTCCTTCTCTACAGTCTATTTAGAATTTTATCATAGATTATGCCGTTGCGTCAATTTTCTTATTTCCCCCCAGAGGTGTTCTGTTTTCAAGTTTTTCTTAACATTTTATATCTGAATCACGGAAGGCGCGGAGAACGCGGAGGACACAGTAGCGTTTTGTTCCATTACTATCTCTGCTTAGAAAAAACATAAACGAATAGAAAGGACTTCCGTGTCCTCCGTGTCCTCCGCGATTTCCGTGATTCAGATAAAAAAGGGTGACAAAATATTTACACACCCAAAAGAAAAAAATTGTTGAGCAAAAAATTTAAACGTTGTATAATACTTAAAAATGGAAATTACTTACTAAAGTAATTTGACATTTTTGTTGAAGTATAGTATAATTTCAACAAAAGGTGTGATAAATTCACAAGATGTTTGTGTGTTACACCTGGGCACGCTTACCCAGCTTTGCTGGGGCGCGCTGATAGTGTTACGACCACTCTCAACGCGCGGCCATGCCATACTGTAACTATGACAGGACTGGTTTTCATTTTAGCACAGGCACAGGGTCTGTGACTATTGAAACATGGAAACCAGCGGGCCCGAAGGAAACAGTTGACAGCAACTTTTCATTTTCCTGCCAACATCTCTCCTTTCGGGACTGTCAAAATCAAGAATGACCGCTGGACGCAAAGTGCGTTCAACGGAGAAATTATCAGATATGCTTATGGGAGTATATCTATCCATAAAAGAAGAAATAAAATGAAAAGTACGAAGATAGTCGGGATCGCAATAGCGGTCTGTTTCCTGTTGCTCGGTGTTCAGAAGAGTGATGCTTTTAAAATTGTGGAATTCCCCTCCGATACGGAGGATTACGCATCTGGTGGTTACACATACCACTCGGCATACCTAAAAACGGATGTGCCTTTTTATTGTGTATGGTGGCATGTTGATGGGAATTTCGCAGGATATACTGATGGTAGTAATAAAAAGACTGAAGCTTGGTTCAGTCCTTATTGGCTTACTGGCAGTCTTAAGGGGGTTAAACACACGATCAAGGCAGAAGTTGGATGGCTTGAGGCTGATGGCACTTCCCACTTTGCTACCGATTCCTATGTTTTGAGACTATTTGAACCGAAATACACATCCGAACCGGAGGTGCCCCCGAAAAGAAACCCAAGTGCTTCAGGGTATTCAGAACTCACGAGACAGTATTATGATGGAAGTAATATTGTGATGGAGGGTAGTGTTTCTGCGACTAACTCAAAGAAGGGGGAGGGTATATGGGCTTACTCCCGTTTTGGACATATTTTGGAGGAAAACGGGCGGGTTATCGCTGCGAAGGAACGCGATGATCCGTTGGATGCCGATGGCAATCTCGATCCGCAACTCATTAACTCGGGGGTTGGCGGTTATTCACACTCCGATAGCCTTCCACTCTATGTGGGATCACTCGCAGGGCGGGAGGTTGACTCGATTGCTTATGTTCGGCTTGTTGTGGGTGGATTCGCTGGGACAGACCACTACTTTATCGGAAATACTGAGACGTTTACTGACGCAGATAATAAGTAGGATGCCCCATTCTGATTAACTGAAGCAGCCCTGTTAAAGGGGTTGCTTCTAAAAGTTCGAAAGCAGCACAAACTGGCAGATTGTGGGACATGACTATTAAAAACAGTGCACAATCTGGCAGTTTATGCTACCTTTCGCACAACCTAACAGGTTATGGGACAAAGAGGAGGATCCGATGCTGTTTTGGAAACTGGTACGTATACTTTTGATTCTATTGTTATGTCCGATGGTGGCGCGTGCGAAGATCATTTTTATCTCTACCTCAACCCCCCTTGGTCCAGATAGATACATTTACGTCATGAATGACGATGGCAGCGATAAGACGCTTGTTTATGACGGGAAACCCAGGATATGGGACACGCGCTGGACACCTACCGGACAGATTGTTTTTGAAAGTCAGACTAAGCTTTACCGGATAAATCCGGATGGTACAGGTCTTGAGGAACTCGCTGCCCCTGGTGGGGAGCGTATTGGGGACTTTACTGTTTCGCCCGATGGGAAAAAGATTATGTTTGACTGGACAGAACGTATTGATGGGACAGCTGTCACGAGCGTGCGTGTGTTAGATATTGAAACGGGCAAGATCAGAAAGATAGCAGATATGAATTTTGCTTTTCCTGATTGGTCTCCGGATGGGAGACATATTGTGTATTCAACGGCGATAGTTGGGGGTGGCGGTGGGAATAGTCTTTGGATTATGGACGCGGATGGGCGCAATCCACGGCAGCTGGACTTGCCGCCTCCTAGAGCGGCGGGGCTGAATGTGAATGTCGCGGCGTGGGGTCCGCGCTGGTCGCCCAATAGCCAGCAGATCGTGTATACACAAGAACACTTTACTTGGGAGCCACATGGGAATGGTTTGGCTCTTATCCGGAAAGCGCTCTACATTGTGATTTGCGATAGAAACGGCAAAACGATCAGGCAGTTAAAGGTGCCGAAAAACTTAGATGCTGCGAGTTTTGCCTGGATAGACGGTGGCAGATCTATCCTTTTCACTGGGTGGGAGCGGGTTCTGAATAGAGTGCCGCTTGAAAAGGAAGAACCCTCACGTAGTATCTATAAGTATAATCTCAGGACAGATGAGATGGTTCAGATCACCAACCATCCGGGCGATGACAGTGATATAGATTGGATCAGTGATGATGTGTTATCGGTCACTCCACAAGGTAAAAAAAAAGTGACGTGGGGGGCGATTAAGGAGTAAAGCCGTCCGCTGTAACATCATATTTTGGACAGGCAGGTACTCTTTTGGGTGCCTGCCTGTTTCTTTGCGTTGATTGGACAACACTGTCAAAAGTAGCCTTATACCGAACTCACGTTAAGTGGACGAACCACAAAAAATTTAGCGGGATGGACAACTTTTCCGATATAATAACGTCTAATTTAAAAAACACATTTCACGTAAAAAATTATCTTATAGGAGTAAGCAATGTCAAATGTTTCGCAAAATCAAACGTTGCAGCACCAGTTCAATCCAGTAAAGGCAAAATTGGCATACATGGAGGAATGTTTTGGGCAATTGCAGAATGGTCTTCCAACAAACAAAGAAGAATATGTAGCAGCTGATAGACTAACACATTCTTATATTAAAAGCTGTTTTCTGATGATTGTGCAACGTGCAGTAGACATAAACAATGCCATCATAGAATTTAGCGGTAAGACACCTCCTTACCAAAAATACCAAGGCTTTCGTATCGTTCAAGAGAGCGGTGTCATCGATCTGAAAACATTAAATTTTTTTGAACAAGCCTTAAACTGCTATCAGAAGATCGCTAACCCTTATGAAGGGATCCCAGCCTCCGAACTCTACGATGTTTCTTCACAGCTGCTGCAACACGGTAAAGCCTACATGCACCAGATAAACGAATTCTTTAGTGAAACGTCCGGCACCAAAGTCGTTGAAAGTAGTTAAAAAGGACAGAACACATCCCTTTTTATAATTCACCATAAAACGATAAGGGTTGAAGATATCTTCAACCCTTATTGAACACTAACTAACAGTACTATAGTTTGGACAGTTTTATCCATTCAGGACTTCCGAATAGGTGCTAAATATGGTTTGTCCGCACTCTTGCTTCTCTGAATTTTGTTGGAAATCACTGTCCGGGTCTATTATTTTTGACAGAATCGTCAAAAATGTGTCTATCTGATTAGTTTCAGGTAGTGTCTTCATCTATTTTTAGATTTTTTTCTAAGTTTTGTTTCGGATCGTTACTCGCAGAAAAATATTGTTGTTGGAAACACCGCTTCAAATAAGCGGTCATCAACCCGCGCGTTAGATATTTCGGTTTATACCAATGGATACCGAGTGTGTTCAGCACCGTTTGGACATCAGGCATAGCCTGTTCTGTTTGTGAGGCTGCATCGGTGGCTGTGTCTGTAAAACTGAGTTGTGTGAGGCTGGCAGCGATAAAACTGAGTTGCACGTGCCGGTTCAAACTCTCACGCTTTTGGAGTTGACAAGTCCCAAACCCGAAGTTCTGCTTGACATCCCGGAATGCCGTTTCAATCTGCCACCGATTTTTATAGTGTCGGATGACATCGGCTACGGGGAGTTGTTTATCAGAAGTAAATAAGCAAAAATACTGATACGGTTTAGACTTCTTTTTACGCAGGCGGATCACAACGAGCCTGACATCCTCTGAACACATCTTCGTCCGCACGATTTTGTCTGTGACAGAAAGTGTCTCGTTTTCCACGACAATATCTCTATACTTCAGATAGGGTAGATGCAAACGATTTCCATAGCGACGCGGTCTCCCCCGTTTAGGGTGCTTCGGGCGCGTCGGTATCCGATAGAATACGGCATTTGACTTTGCGCGACAGAGCAAGTGATGTCCTTG
>PYJA01000017.1:0-284 GCA_003635185.1 Candidatus Poribacteria bacterium
GGATAGGTGAAGGTTTCTGCGTAGGAGCCGGTTCGGTTAGAAACCGAACCTACCGGCCTGGGGTCCTAACTTTGGGTAAACCTCAATAACGGAAATTCTTAAAACTAAATAACCCTGACCGGCCTGGGGCATTCAGCGCATAATTTTTTCTTAAATTAATGCCTATGGGAGTAACATGCCGCTACCCAATAAGGACAACTGAGCCGCATCTGGAGTCCAACGAATTGATGGGTCAATAATCGCATGTGGAGATTCAGGAAAATCGGAGTGTAATGCCATAATTA
>PYJA01000017.1:304-39542 GCA_003635185.1 Candidatus Poribacteria bacterium
GGAAGCACCCTTATAGTTGTCATCACGCCATGTTTTGATCGCATCCCGAATCTTTTGAACAAGCGGCGGGAGTAACATGCCGTTACCCATTAGGGACAATTGCGTTGCATCTGGCATCCAACGAATTGATGGGTCAATAATTGCATGTGGAGATTCAGGGAAATCGGAGTGTAAAGCCATAATTATCTTTTGTTTTTATCCCTGTTAGACAGGACTTATGTATTTCCCCTTGATAAGGGGGTTAGGGGGTTAAAAAGTTATTATTTCGGTATTTTACCCCTTATCAGGGGGACTTTTGAACCTATTGCGTCAGTCCTCCCATATTCAAAGCTCTGCAAATCTTCTTAGCACCGGCAAGATTAGGTTGCAGTTCAAACGCCAAAAGTAAAACCTTGCGTGCTTCTGGAAACAGATCGATTTCAACATAGAATTCAGCAATCTTTTGAGGGTATTAACTAACAGGACTTACTTTTCTTAAATTGACACATAAGGTGTTGTAAATATCTTGGATTTAATTGCTGTTGCAAATGCGTTTGGCAAAGCGGAACCCTATCTGAATGACGATGGTGTTGTGAATATTCAGGATTTGGTCATTGTTGCGAATGCGTTTTGATAAACGAGGTTATTCAATTACCTATCCCATCGCAAGTCGTTTTTTCTGCTCTTCTAACATTTTCTTTTGACGTTTGACACGTTCTGGTACCAAACGTTCCCGCGGTGCTGTCGGTTTGAAGTCTAAGCGATCTTTGTCCAATCCACATAAAACTGCCAACTCCACTGGAGAGAAATCGTCCGGATTCTCACGATTGAAATTCATCGGTTCTTTAAGTGCAACTGGCGGATTTGTGATAAAGCGGGCACGTCCCGATGGATTTTGTGATGCAGAGTGCAAGATGAACGGATGTAAGAGAACAACATCCCCCGCATTTCCAGTTATTTCCACAAAGTCTTTGCATTTTTCATACAACTGACCGAAACCTTGTCCCGGTAGTAACCCTTCTGGATGTGTGAACAGATGCTGTGCCACATGTTGAACCGAATCGCAGGCAACAAACGTCCCACCGCTTTTCGGAAAAATATCTGACCAAACAACGATAGTAAGCAATCCCTGCTCTGGGCTATCTAAAAAATGCCGAAAGAAATCACCATCTTTGTGCCAACCGGTGAAGTGCGACTCCGGCGGTTGCCATTCTGAATCTGCACCTAATTTAAAGTTGATGATAAATCCATCACCCCAAGAAGGTTCTGTATTGGCAATTCTGTCTTCGCCACCGAGCAGGTCACAGATAGCATCCCATGCTCTCGGTGCGATTTCCCGAATCGGCATACGATTCATGGAGGGTAGATGGATGCGCGGTTCTTCCCAAGTTGTAGGATCATCAGGATCATAGCCGAGACGTTTGAAAGCAAATGCTCGCCACTCTGCTGCTAATTCTCGCGAAAAGCAGTCTTTCAGGACAACATGTCCCTTCTCAACGAAATGGTGGACATCTGATTCTGTAAGTGTCTTGTAAGTTTTTGCCATCTGCTTCTCTCATTTCAGGCTATCCAACAACGTTTCTGCAAGTTTTGTAGCGAATTCGTCATCGTTGATATGCGCGTCCATTTCAATGACCGTAACATTGTCACCGATGTGTGCCTTTAGATTCTCTCGCCACGCCTCTCGCGCTGCGGGTGAATCAAAAGGTTGCCCTGTTTTGTCAATTGCGGATACGCCTTGTGTTGGAATGAGGACAGTTGTCTGCCCTTTCGCTTCACTGAGTTTGCGTGCCATGATCTTGCCTAACTCAGCAGTTTCTTCGGGGGTTGTCCGCATGAGTGTGACCGTTGGATTATGTTGATAGAAATGTCGTTCACTAAACTTCTCTGGCACTGTATCAGGAGGACCAAAGTTCACCATATCCAAGGCACCGGGAGCAATTACTTGAGGTAAGCCTGCTTGTCCTGCGGCTTCTAATCGTTCGGGGCCGGCACTGAGAATTCCGCCTACCAATTCGTCTGCAAGTTCTGTCGTCGTCACGTCTAATACGCCAGCAAGGAATCCACCTTTAACGAGGTCTTCCATTGCATGCCCGCCTGTGCCTGTTGCATGAAAAACGAGGACTTCGTAGCCAGAAGCCTCAAGAATTTCACGCGCTTTTGTGACACACGGAGTTGTTACACCGAACATTGTGGCAGCGATTAGAGGTTTATCATCTGCTGCCTCTGGTGTTTCTGCGATTACCATTCCGACAATTGCGCCAGCAGCGTTTGCGAGAATTTGTCGTGACAAACGATTGATGCCTGCAATATCAACAACAGAATACATCATACTTATGTCTTTAGACTGCACATACGGGCTTGTATCACCTGAGGCAAGGGTTGAGACCATGAGTTTCGGAACACCTACGGGTAATGCCTGCATCGCTGTTGTTCCGATCGTGGTGCCAGCGGAGCCACCGAGTGAGATGATGCCATCAATTTCGCCAGCAACATGTTTTTCAGCGACAAGCGTTGCTGCGCCTTGTGCCATTACGGCAACACTATTGCCTCGGTCACCTTCGTCCCGCAGTGCTTTTAACGACGAACCACCAGCTTGTGCTACTTCATCAGCAGAAATATCGGGTGTCAACTGTGGTTCTCCCAAGATTCCTGTGTTAACGACGCACGTTGAAACGCCACTTGATTCTATCTGTGCTTTGATGAAGCCAAATTCTATCCCTTTGGTATCCATTGTTCCGACAATACAAACTGTTTTCGCCATCGGCAGAAACCTCCGTTATGTTTGTTGAATTGTGTTGGCAATTATATGATGATGTGTAAACTGTGTCAAGTTAATTTGTTTCGGTTGGTAGCAGGTTCGCAAGTGTATAATGGAGTGGATTTTTCAATTAACTTGACATTTTGATTGGTCTGAGGGAACTCCGATGTCCGACTACCAAAGTCCTTCGTCGCGATCCAGAAATCGATCAGATAGAAAATGTGTCTCAACTATTTCAAAGTTCACCATATTAAAACTTTTTTGAAAGGTATTAACCCGTTTTTGCAGGCTAAAATACCTAAAACGAAACTTTTTTGAAAAAAATTTGCATTCCACTTTATTCTGTGTTATAATACTAATTACGACCAAAATGAGATTATCCTGCATTGGGTATCCTTTATCTAACATCATATAATAGATAATCTCGGCTTGGTCGCTGGGGGTGCCCGCTGTTTTTTTTAAGTCGGCGGCATCCCCGGCGACCAGCCGACGGACCAGGAAACCCATAAACACTTAACGCCCCACTTAAGTGTGGCACAACAAGGAGGTAAAAGAATGCCTCGAAGTTTTTACACTAAATGGATAATCGTCGGCTTTGTGCTGTTGATTATCGTAGCTGGTGCGTGTTATCTGTGGTATCAATACGATACCGCACCTGACAGAAAAGCGGCTGCCGATGCCGAAGAACTGCTACGCCAATCGGAAATAGCCAAAAAGGTTTCCGGCACGGATAGCAAAACGGAACAGGCAGCCGACAAGGCATCTGCGGAAAGCAACACGCCAACCGCAGAGAAACCTATAACTGATGATGTCGTAGGAACGACTTCATCTAATCCGATGTTTGCAGATGGTGTACCGGAACACTTGCACTGTCCGGAAGAATGGATTGGCATGTACGCAAAAACATTCAAAGGAGACTTTCATGAACTCGGGCGTATTATGCAACCTCGTATTGATGAGATCCTCTCCAAGTACAACCCACACCGTCCGCTTACCGAAGTGTGGCCGTTATTCATTGCGGCTGAAAAATCCTATTATGCCAATGCTGATCCCGAACTTTCGGACCCTGGACAAGCAAGAGGGAGATTCGATTGGGAATATCAAAATCTGCTGGATTTCCCAGAGGTTTTTGTGCTTAACATGACAGATATGAGATTATATCCGGACCGCTTTGAACTCCTGCGGGATGTAGACCACTTTGAAACAATGCGGCAAGTCGCTATAGGGCATTGGGACCCCGACTTGAATCTGCATAAACTTCAGGATGGTCGTGAATTACGTACCAGAACAGGGTACAGATACGAGGCCATAGCGGAAAATACGGGTATCAATGCGAAAGGACAATTTTACTACACAAGTACGCAGAGTGGGTTTAGTCACTCCGGCAAAGATGCCGAACTGATAAAAATCTACTTGTCAGAAACATCAGATGAAGAACTGGCACAGCTGGGGGGATGGAACTATAACATAGACCCCTATGCTACAGGTATGTATACGTTACCCGAGGATGCCACAGAGCGCATCCTTGAAAGAAACCGAAACGCTTATGGAGGATTAAAAAAATGAAAAGCCGTTTTCTGACGCTTTTATTAATGCTTACATTCATGCTTATAACCGTAGTCATGGGATGGGGTTATGGCATTTCCACAGTCACCCATGATTGGACAACTCCCGAAAATGAACAGTCTGCGAATGATCCACTATTTGGATCCGCTTACAAATACGCAGCGAAAGGGCATAGTGTGAGTCCATCTACGAACACCTCAACCTACTGGGTTTCGTCGTATAGTAGTGTATCATTAGAGGTAACTGCCGAGTTACTAAGTATAGGGGGCGAAATGAACGTGACCGGGTGGACTGAAGCGACTTCCGATCAGGGATTAGTGAGTCCGCCCTCTAGGGATAGCGTTCGTACGGATAAAATAGTACACGGTTCGGACGGTACACATTACTTCTACGACGCAAAACACGCAACCGATACGACGGGAAATGCAAGCGCAATGACAGCGTACAAAGCGCATCCTGTCGCAGCCTATTCTTCCAATAAGTTAAGCCCCCACCTCTTACTCCCATGGAATGAGAGGCTTGAACGAAATTACTCCCATTCTGCGGGGGCTTATGCGTATTTTTCCGATGAAAATACGCCCTCGGAACTTCCTGATCTCAATCCTTATGCGACGGGAGATTTAGCTGTGACTTCTCGGTCATCTCTCAATCTCGGTATAGATTCTGTCACGTTCTCAACGCCCTGGTGCACGGGCAGTTCGGCGCATGCACCAGGACCGTGTCCTGGCCCCTAAAACTTCTTGACTTTGACACATAACCTAAAAGCAAGTACTACGGTACTTGCTTTTTTTATTGTAAGCGTTCCAATTCCGTTGTTGCCTCGTTGTAATTTGCATATCTCCACATAAATTGGATATTTTTTAGAAGTTATGCTATTCTTTAAACAAGAGAAGGGGAACTATACGAAAATTACGGAAAGAGACAGATAAAGCGGCAGGACAAAAAAATAACGATGCTCCAACACCTGCTGAACAATTGCAGGACAAGACATCGCAATAAAAATGGTGGAGGATACCAGACTTGAACTGGTGACCCCTTGCATGCCATGCAAGTGCTCTCCCAACTGAGCTAATCCCCCACGTTATTTAACTCTTTTAATGATAACATATATCTGCGTAAAATGCAAATAAATTTTAGTTTTTCTGGGAAATTATGGATAATAGTGAAATGGATATATTCTTTTATTTTGCAGATCAGCCGGATAGTGAAGTAGGACTCGCCATCGGTGCGTTACTTATTGCACAAAGTGAATATCCAAATGTTGATATTGACGACTACCTTCAAAAGTTAGGTGAAATGGCGGATGAAGTGCGGGAGAGGATATCTGAAACGTCACCACCTCACGAACAGATCGCTGAATACAATCGCTATTTCTTTACGGAAAATAGATTCAAAAGAGAGATTGTCGGTTTTTACGATCCCGCTAACAACTATCTCAATGATGTGATTGATAGAAGAATCGGCATTGATGTAACGCTTTATGTGTTGTATATTGAAATCGGTAGGAAAGCGGGTTTGCCACTTTCAGCAGTAAATGTGCCCTTCCAATGCATTGTCAAGTATAAATTCAAGCATTTTGATATTTTTTTAGATTTAGGTGACGAAGGACGGATTATTTCGGAGGAAGCACTCCGAGTGAAGTTAGAAATTGCATACGGAGATGAGGCTGACCTACAGCGTAGATCGCTCAATGAAGATGCAAATAAGGAGACGTTAGCTCGGATCTTACGTAATTTGGCACGGATATATACTGATGAGAATGAATACGACAAAGCAATTCAAGCCCTTAAACGAATCACATGGCTTACACCACGGTATATGACACCATACCGCCGCCTCGGACATCTCTTCTATCAGATAGGCAATTATAATGAAGCATTGACCGCTTATGAGACGTATTTAGATGGTACAGAGATCCCATTCAACGAAGAACAAGTGATTGAGAATATTCGGATGCTCCGAAGGATACTTGCGAAGATGAATTAGGGAGTTTTCATGATAACCAAAACCGAAATTGTCAACGAAAAATTAAATCCTAATTCTCCCTTTTTCTCTGTTGTCCTCGCGCCAACCAATGAGGAACAGCAGCTGCTTTTTGCGCTCAAAAACCTCGGCAAACTACCAGAGGGTTTTGATGGTGAGTTGTTTGTGCCTTTACTGGAACACCACAATCCGAAAATTCGGTGTCTCGCTGTAAAAAATGTTGGAAAGTTAAAAGATGTCCGTTTTTTAACGAAACTCGTCGCGTTTGCCGAAGCCGAGAAAAACACAATCGCTCGCCGTGAAGCAGTATCAGCAATAGGCAGACTCAAAACAGAAAACGCAATTCCGATTTTGACCCAATTTACCACGGACACTGATCCAAAGATTATACTGCAGGCACTGCGCGGTTTACTTTACTTCAGAGAACATCCTGAAGTCCAATCAGCGTTAGCCTCTCTTGCTGAACACCCTAATGAATTGATCCGAGAACAGATAGCAAGAGAGCTGAAGGGGCCTGGACGAACAGAAACCGCCAAAACGCGAAATCACCCTGCGAGTCCAGAAGCGCTTAAAAATGTCCTGGTCCGTGCCGATGTTCAGGATGTGTTAAAAGTTATTCCCGACGAATCTATCCACCTTACTTTTACATCTCCGCCATATTACAATGCGCGCGACTATACCATTTTTCCGAGTTATGAAGCGTATCTTGATTTTCTAACTGCTGTATTTAGGGAAACGCATCGTATTACGAAAGAGGGAAGGTTCTTTGTTCTTAATACATCACCTGTTATTGTGCCACGCATTAGCCGCGCCCATTCCAGTAAGCGGTATGCAATCCCTTACGACATTCACCCGCGTCTTACCGAAATCGGATGGGAGTTTATTGACGACATCGTATGGGTAAAACCGGAATACGCCGCGAAGAATCGAAATGGCGGATTTTTCCAACACCGTAAACCGCTCGGTTACAAGGCGAATTCAGTCACTGAAAGCGTTATGGTGTACCGTAAGAAAACAGACAAATTGATTGACTGGAATATACGGCAGTATAACGACGATACTATTGATGCAAGCAAAGTTATAGGCGAATATGAAAAAACGAATGTTTGGCAAATCAATCCAGCTACTGACAAAGTGCACCCTGCAGTTTTTCCGCCTGAGTTGGCTGCGCGTGTTGTTCAATATTATTCTTTTAAAGGTGACCTCGTCTTTGACCCATTTGGTGGAAGTGGGACTGTCGGATATGTTGCCCTTGCTCAGGAAAGATGTTATTTTCTTTGTGAAAAAGAAGCTGAATATATTGAATGTGCTGAGCAGATGCTTGGTAGCACTTTGTCCACTATTAGCAAACCACGTATTCTTTCATTAGAAGGATTTAAAGCAGAGATATCAGGTCTGCAGAAAAGATGAAAATCTTAGGCATTGACACCTCAACCCCTATCGGCAGTGTAGCCCTTATAGATGATGGCAACATAATTGCTGAACACACCCTCAATATTGTCCAAGCACATTCCTCCAGGCTGATGCCTGCAATTGACACTGTTCTGAAATGGGGTGATATTACACCAGATGCCTTAGATGGCTGCGCTGTGGGTATTGGGCCTGGGTCATTTACTGGCATCCGTATTGGTGTAGCGACCGCAAAATCGCTCTGCTATGCTGTTGACAAACCAATCGTTGGAGTATCAACATTAGAGACTATTGCGTATAATCTGCGATGGACAGATGGGTTTGTCTGTCCGATCCTTGATGCGCGGCGGAATGAGATTTATGGTGGTATCTTTCACGGTGGCACAGAATGGCAACGACTCACGGACGATCTCTGTTTACCAATTGATGCGTTCTTAGACGAACTGGATAGCCATATCTCACCAGATTCTGCTATTACTTTTGTAGGGGACGGACTTTTAAGTTATGGAGACGCAGTCCGGGAGAAATTTGATAAGACAAAATCGGGGTTACAAACCCCTCCTACAAGAGAAGACACAGTCCACTTCGCAGATGCCATCTTTAATGTGCCGCGCGGCGCAACGATTGCTACACTCGGTGCGCAACGCCTGAAACAAGGTGACAGCGATAGTTATTGGACTTTGGTGCCGAACTATGTTAGAATTGGATTGTATTAACAACCGAAACTGATTCCTAAATAACCCACCCGTTTCTTCAATTCGCTTTTCATGAAATGAACCGTATTTTCAAAAACACATCTACATTGTTTAGTGCCCACCTTATCGGCCGTCTCGGCTCACTCGTCCTAACGCTTTGGTTGATGCCTCGTTTTTCGGAGAGTGCGTTGGGCGGCTATTTTGTTGCAATCGCCCTAACAAACCTGATTGCGAGTCTGACAGAACTCGGTATACATAACCCGTTGATTCGGGAGATGACACTAAATCTCTCTCAAACGCGTCATTATCTTGGTAATACACTCCTTGTGCGCCTCGTTTTATCAGTTGTTGCTTATGCGCTCATGATTATCAGTGGTGTATTGCTCGGATATACCTCAGTAATCGTGACAATGATAGCCTATTTAGGATTGGCAGAAATTGTCAATTCCATTGCACAACTCTATAGATGCGTTTTCCGTGCCCATGAAGAGATGAAGTATGAAGCGTGGACAGTGGTTGCAGAACGCGGTATTTTTTTTCTTGGTGGTGGTGGGGCAATTCTGCTCGGTTATGAGCTTGTAAACGTGTGTCAGGTGATGTTGATAGCAAGCGGTGTTAACCTGATTATGAGCATCGGATTCACACGATCCCGTTTCACTCCTCTCCGTTTTGAGCCCAGTCGCCAGCTTATAGTAGTGCTAATGCAGCAAGCACTCCCTTTTGCTATAGGCAATTTGTTCCACCTCATCTATTTTCGGATTGATGCAATTATGCTTTCAAAACTGAGTCCTGATGGTTTAGATGCAAATACGTGGTATGGACTGGCGTATACGATTGTTAATGCATTCACGACTTTACCGGGGGCATTTATGGGGGCGATGTTTCCGGTGCTATCACGTGCGTATGAAAAGGAGCGGGATAGATTGCCTTACGCGTACACATTCGGTGTGCGATGGATGGTGATCTGCGGCGTGCCATTAGCAGTTGGCCTTGCAGCACTTTCCCATGAAATTATCGCTGTGTTGCCTATTCCCTATATGCCAGATGCTTTAGAGAAAATCGCAACAGCACTGTTTTGGTTAAGCGGATCAGGTGGATTGATTTTCTTGACGACCGTTGTCTTGACGATGCTTCGGGCTGCCGATAAACGTCGCGCGTTTTCAGTTCTGATGGGAACAACGGCACTACTGAATATCGGTTTGAATCTGGTGTTGATTCCGCGTTTCAGCCACGTTGGTGCTGCAATTGCGATGGTCATTTGTGAAGTTTATCTACTTGTCGTTGGGTTTGGTTATATTTCAAAACGGATTGCTACACTGACTGAAACCCGTTTTATATTTAAATCCATTTTTCTTTCTGCGGTGATGGGCGTAGGTTTGGTGTTATTGAAAGGGATTCTGTCTATTTGGATTCTGATTCCGTTGGCAATGGTATTTTATGGCGGCGGAATTTTTGTTTTAGGCGAATTTCGGACGAAGTTTGCGTTTGATTAAATCTTAAGAACTTTCCACTTCCGCAATTGAAGAAAGTAGCGTAGATTCACTTCTTTTTCTCGAAAAAAGTTAGTTTTGGCTGGAAACAATATGAATCGCTTCACAAATATCCTGAATAAAATCAAGCGTGCTTGCTACGTCCGCAGGGGAAATTGGCCAACGGGTTACGGTGCCCGGAAAACTCGGATCTAAATCAGCTTCATGGACGATTTGGTTCCGGCGCTTAACTATCGCAATAAGTTTATTCTTCACGTTTTGCACGTCAAGATTAAGTTGTTTCGCAACAGATGACCACAACTCGCATGGTGAAAAGAGTCTAACTGCATTTGCAACGTTGTCTGGGTGTTGAAAAGACAAGTGCCCATGTTTTTCTCGGATTTCTGAATCAAGCCATTTATCATCAAGCCATTTATCCTTGCTTACGTCATCCTCACTCGCGTCAGAAATACTTTGCATTACTAATTCTATTCCTTCCATTGTCGAGCCTAAAGTCACTTGAAACCTTAAAAAAGCATCCGTTTGTGGGTGTTCCCCGTTGTAGACTTCTAACATGCCGATTCTCGTGATTTCATGAATATAGAGGTCAAGCGCGCTAACAATCATGATGATTTGCGCACGTAATAAATCCGTCAAGTCCATTGCAGCGGTAGTAGCATTATCAAGTGCCGCCTGCAATCCACCAAGGTCTTGCACCCGTGTTATATTTTCACGAAATTGTTCAATGGGATTAAGCATTTTCGGTGAGTGTGATTATACGGTTTGCGCCATCGGAAAATAAAACTCGAAATCTTTTCATAGATTTCTTCATTTTTTCAAGCACAATTCCTGATTTTTCAAGCTGCTCGTCGCTTAAATCAAAAACTGGAGCGTTATGCTCTTGTGAGAGGGCTATCAACGTATTAAAGTCTGACACCTGGAGTATCGGTTGACTTGCTGTATCTTCAAAGAAAAGTGAACGCTGTATATAATCTGATCCGATTTCACTCGCCTTATAATACAATTCATCCGGAAGCAGCATATCATTTTCGCGTAAAATGGGTATGAGTGTGCGTGCTACTCCATACTTTATTTCGTCAATCCACCTTTTGAAGGCAGCAGCAGGGATACCCTTTTTTACCCGAAAATTTTGAATTATCGTTCCAAGAAATTTGGGGTGTTTGTCTGGAAAAGGATATATCGCATTTTTGAGCAGATCCATAGTTTTAGCGTATTTTGCCCACGCGGACCATTTCGGTAAGATAGAGGCAAGACTTACCGTTGCCATCGCTGAAAAGTAGTCAGGAAACATGGGCACAATAAAATAGTCGCTTGTTGTCAGCAAATTTTGATTAATCGGTCCCAAACTCGGACTCATATCCACCAAAATAAAATCAGCATTGTATTTCTCGGCAGTTCTATCAAAAAGGTAATGCAAAGAACCAGGTAGATTCTGAAGTGTTACCAGTGAACCGGTAAGTGCCTGCGCAACTCCCAAAGTGACCTCGTATTCGGCAAGACCGATATGACCAGGCAACAGATGCATGTTCGGTTGCCCCTCTATTGACTGACAATCCACTGGTTCAATATGTTTAGGACGCGATTCAAAAGCTGGGGAAAGCCCATCCCGGATGTTCGTTATACCATCTGATGCATACATCAATTCAAAACTTTCAGTTCTTTTGAAACCAAGCACCATACCGGTGAGGCTGCACTGTGGGTCACAGTCAACAATAATAACCTTTTTCCCTTTATTCGCTAACATCCAACCGAGATTAAAAGTGGTTGTCGTCTTCCCTACGCCACCTTTGTGATTGAAAAGTGCTATCTGTTTTGCCATGTTAATATACCCTTTTAGCCAAGAAACACTACAATTTAGTATGAATCGTTTACCTGATATTTCACAATTATATCTAATTACTATTTACAAATTATACTCTATAATTCTATAATTGTCAAAAATTAACACACTTGACATAACCTCTATTTTCTGCGAAAATAACCGTATGCCACGCAAAAACAAAATCCTCAATATAGGCGATACTGCCCCCTTATTTTCACTGCCATCACATCGGCGACAGGTTGTATCACTTACCTCTTATCGTGAAGAACAACACGTGATTTTAGCCTTTTTCCGAGGCACCTGGTGACCAAACAGCCGCCGCCAGTTGGCTGCAGTACAAGAACATTCTGAGGATTACGCAAAATATAACGCAACACCAATCGCTATTGCGGGACAGTGGCCTCGTGAACTACGAGGTTTTGCTGAACGGAACGGCATTACGTATCCGCTATTAGTTGACAAAGATCGGAGCGTTATCAAGAGTTATGGTGTGTATCACTGGCTCAGTTTTGAGGCGTATAACATCGCCAGACCAGCTATCTTCCTCATTGACAAACTTGGGACAATTCGGTATATGTATATCGGATCGCACCAGTTTGATTTGGTGGATCATAATGAGGTGCTTGAATGCTTGAAGTCAATAGACAGCAATAAAATGATTTTGAATTGCAATAAAGATGTGGTATAATATTATATGTACAGCATTGTAGGTGATGCATGCGATGAACGAGACGCATATAGCATTTATGAACCGCGCATTGGCTTTGGCACAGCAGGGAAAGGGACGCACAAGTCCGAATCCGCTTGTCGGCGCGGTGATTGTTAATGCTGGGAAGATTGTCGGTGAAGGGTGGCATCAGAAAGCAGGTGAACCCCACGCGGAAATTCACGCATTGCGCGCAGCTAGTGAGAAAGCAAAAGGTGGCACACTCTATGTAAATCTTGAGCCGTGTTGTCATTGGGGGCGAACACCACCTTGCACTGATGCGCTTATTGAAGCGGGAATTGCCCATGTCTTTGCTGCACATTTAGACCCGAATCCGAAAGTCGCAGGAAAAGGTATTCAGCAGTTAGCAGAAGCAGGTATAAAAGTTAACGTAGGAGTGTGTGCAGAAGCAGCGGAAAATTTAAATGAGATTTACATAAAGCATGTGAAAACGGGTTACCCGTTTGTTATATTGAAAATGGCGATGAGTTTGGATGGAAAAATCGCAACGTCCGCAGGTGAATCGCAATGGATTACGTCTCCAGCATCACGTCAAAAAGCGCATGAGGTCCGCGATGAAGTAGACGCAATTCTTGTCGGAATTGGGACTATTGTAAGCGATGATCCTTCGTTGACTACTCGGTTGCCCGACAAACGGGGAAAAGACGCGACGCGGGTTGTATTAGACTCACACGGGCGCACACGGACATCAACAAAGATATTTAACCCAGAAAGTGAAGCTGGCGTTATTATTGCTGTTACGCCGCAAGCCCCTGACAAAAACATCGCTACTTTGGAAAAGGCGGGTGCCGAAGTTATCGTTACACCTGCGAAAGAAGGGCGAGTCTGCTTTAAAACATTGATGAAGACATTAGGAGCACGCGGGATAACAAGTGTTTTGGTAGAAGGTGGTGGCAAAGTCAACGCGAGCGCATTAACGTCAGGTGTTGTGGATAAAGCGATGTGCTTTGTTGCTCCCAAATTCATCGGTGGCAAAGATGCACCGGGTGCCCTTGACGGTGAAGGAATCAAACGTTTAGCAGACGCACCCGAATTAGAACGACTGACTATCACCCAACTTGACTGTGACCTATTGATAGAAGGATATTTCGTTAAATAATGTTTACCGGAATCGTTGAAGAAATTGGCACAATTACCGAAGTACACCCACAGTCCAGCGGTGTAACTGCCAAAATTAAGGCAGAAACGGTGCTGGAAGATGCCAAAATAGGTGATAGTATCGCTGTTGATGGTCCGTGCCTGACAGTCCGCAATCTTGAACAAGGAACGTTTATTGTTGATATAAGTGAGGAAACGCTCCGCAGAACCACCTTACGTTCATGCAAAGTCGGCACACGTGCCAATCTGGAACGTTCACTTCGGTTAGGAGATCGCATCGGCGGGCATCTGGTGTTAGGGCATGTTGATGAAATTGCGACTATTAGCGGATGGAAGAACGAAGGCAGCTCTGCAATCATGCAGGTAACAGTTAGTCCAGAAGTGAAACCTTACATCGCCTATAAAGGTTCTATTGCTGTTGATGGCGTGAGTTTAACCATCGCGAACGTATCTGATAATAAGTTTGAGGTCGCGCTCATTCCTCACACTTTACAAGTTACGACCCTTGGAGATAAGCGAAGCGGCGATAGCGTGAATATTGAAGTTGATGTGATGGCGCGCTATATTGAAACCCTAATGCAAAACCATGTCCCACCATCGCAAACGATAGACTTAGAATTCTTACAAAAACATGGGTACGGTTAAGGAAGCGAAGGCGAGAAAGTGTTATGAAATTTAGTACCATCCCTGAGGCATTATCTGCTATTAAAACGGGTGACATGATTATTGTTGTTGACGAACCTGACCGCGAAAATGAAGGTGACCTCATTATGGCGGCAGAGAAGGTAACGGCAGAATCCATTAACTTTATGGCAAAGCACGGGCGCGGATTGATCTGTCTCCCCACTTGTTCAGAACGTCTCGCGGAACTCCAACTTAATCCCATGGTCATGGACAACACAGCACAGATGCAGACTGCGTTTACTGTGACGATTGACGCGAAAGAGGTCACGACAGGGATTTCTGCCCAAGAAAGGGCATATACCATTCGGAAATTTGTTGATGAAAACGCTGTTCCGTCAGATTTTGTCCGACCGGGGCATATCTTCCCGTTGGAAGCAAAACCGGGGGGTGTGCTCCGACGCGCTGGACATACGGAAGCAACGGTTGATTTGGCACGACTTGCCGGATTATATCCTGCAGGCGTTTTGTGTGAAGTCCTTAACGATGATGGCACGATGGCACGTGTGCCTGAACTATTTGAGTTCGCGCAACAACACAACCTCAAAATTATCACTATTTCTGACCTTATCGCATATCGCCGCCGCACCGAAACCTTGATTAAACAGGTTTCAACAGCAGAAATCCCGACTGCTCACGGAGAATTCAAACTACACGCTTATGAGAGCAACGTTGATGGAGAACCTACACCGGGTGAGCCAGCTGATACACACGTTGCGTTAACGAAAGGCACAATTGCGAATGGAGAACCTATATTGGTGAGGGTGCATTCACAGTGTTTAACAGGCGATGTCTTCGGTTCACTCCGTTGTGATTGTGGCGAACAACTCCAAATTGCGCTTCAAAACATTGAGAAAGAGGGCAGGGGTGTGCTGTTGTACATGCGCCAAGAAGGGAGAGGTATGGGACTTAAAAACAAAATTCGTGCTTATCATCTCCAAGACAACGAAGGTTTAGACACTGTTGAAGCGAATGAACGTCTCGGATTTCCACCAGATTTACGTGACTACGGTATCGGCGCGCAAATTCTCGTGGATTTAGGCGTGAAAAAGATGCGGCTTATGACTAATAATCCGCATAAAGTGAAAGGGTTATCAGGTTATGGGTTGGAGATCGTAGAACAAATTCCCTTACAAACAACACCGAACCCATTTAACCAAAGTTATCTACAAACAAAACGCACAAAACTGGGACATCTCCTTTAATTAACTCAAGTCGCTACCTTGTCCCACAATCTGTATGAAGATTAAGAAATAAATTGGGTAATTTGGCGAGGTTAGGAAACCTCGCCCAGCAAGGGAGGTGCACCTGCTGCTGGCGAGGTTTCCTAACCTCGCCACAGGACCGATTTATTTAGTTTGCGTTCTACGGATGCACAAACTGAAAGTTTGTGCTACAAAGTTGCAACTTGGATTAATTAACAAATTATCTTCTTTCAGGATTAAAAAGAAATATGCCAAACATATATGAAGGTGACCTAAATAGCAATGGACTCAAATTCGGGATCATTGTCAGTCGATTTAATAGTTTCATCACGACCAAACTTTTAGATGGCGCGCTTGATGCCATTAAACGGCACGGCGGCAACTTAGAGGAAGTGGATGTTGTGTGGATTCCTGGTGCTTTTGAGATGCCAAGTATCGCCAAACAACTTGCTGAAAGTAAACGATACGATGCGCTTATCTGTATCGGTGCTGTTATTCGTGGTGCTACACCGCATTTTGATTATGTTGCGGGTGAAAGTGCCAAAGGTATCGCGCACGTTTCTCTGAATACCGGTATCCCGATTATCTATGGAATTATTACCACAGACACGATTGAACAAGCGATTGAACGTGCAGGAACAAAAGCGGGGAACAAAGGTGCTGAGGCAGCGGTAACCGCAATTGAAATGGCGAATCTTCGCAAACAACTGCAAACACTATCGAGTTAATTTAGTATGAGTGAATGAACAAACGCTATTTCATGGACAACTAACCTATGGGGAGACGCAAAACCCCTGCATTATTCGGAACGCAAATACGTATGATGGAGATTAACCCAATGCAATACGACAAAAACAGATACAAAATATGGGCACTGCCTCACCCTCTGATCTTATTCTGGATATTAAACCCGGTTATGATAATCAACGAACTGATTTTGGGGCAACGGTTGCCAAAGGTAACGTTGATAGACAAAGAGAGCGATGCCCCTTTTGCGGAGCGTGGTTATGTTCCGTGTCCCCATTGCGAAACACTAAATGATGGTCGTATATGGGCAAAAGCAAATGCACTCGGACACTGGTTTGGATTTATTTGTCCAAATTGCCATCAAATTATTCCGTGTCTATGGAGCATTAGTAGTTACGCTGTCTTGGCGGTTACTTATCCACTGTGGTATTTTCCCGTTCGGTTTTTCCGAGATAGATGGATAGAAAAAGAAAAAACAAGATTAGCAAAAGTTCTTGAACGCCCGTTGATTCAAGCTGTGGACGTGAATTGGTATTTGATAGGCATTTTCTTTTGGGGTGGATTGATGTGGTTGGTGATGGGGGTTATTCCGGAGGCGTGGAATGTCTTGAACGGAGAAGAGTGGGATTTGATGATGTTGTTTGTTTTTGAGTTGCCACTCTGGTTGGTAACAGGTTTCGGCTGGGGATTGTGGATGCATTTTACCATGAATAAGAAGGGAAAGGGGAGACGTTAAATCTCTTGCGTAAACAGTAGTTATGAACGTCCAAAACCGCACCGTATTTTCACACGACAATCTACTTACCCTGCGGTGTGTGTAATTCAACCAAAGGCAGCGGCATGCAGGCACAACTCATCGCTCGCTTGAAAGAACAAGGCGTGTTGAACTAAATCGGAGGAAATTGACTTTTTTAGACAAACTTAATGGATCTCAGCTGGATCAGGAATTACATTTATGCTGGAAAAAGAATTTAGAAACGAAGATCCACCTGGCAAGATTATAGCACTTATCCTATTCATCGTCTCCCTTATCGGTGGCGGGTCGTTCGCTGTTAAACTGGGCTTGCAGGGCTTTCCACCACTGAAAATGGCACTTTTCCGCTGTATATTAGGACTTATCGCTGTTGGTGGAATAGGATTCTATTATGGGATATCAATGCGGTTGCGTTTTGAAGAGCTGCCTCGGTTGCTCATAATTGCCGTGCTTTACATAGGACATACAATCACGTTAAATGTCGGTACCCACCTGACAACAGCTTCCCGCTCCACCATTTTTTTTACGCTTTATCCGCTGTTTACAGTGCTGTTCGGGCATTTCTGGTTACCAAATGATCGGCTCTCGCCTAAAAAGGTATTGGGGCTTCTAATCGCCTTCACCGGTGTCTTTGTAACGCTTGCACCGAATCTGCAAAGCGGCATCACTACGACGTGCCTCATCGGCGATCTGATTGTCCTTCTTGCAGCCTGTTTCTTAGGACTCCGTATTACGCTCACTAAAGTGTTGTTCAGGATATTTACTCCCACAGGCTTCTTGTTTGGCTATTGGGTTTAAGTATTCCCTGTTTTCTATGTCTTTCCTATATTTTTGAGCGTGGACAGCTGATCAAATGGACACTGGAAAGTTGCGCTGGATTA
Organism: Candidatus Poribacteria bacterium; assembly: GCA_003635185.1. Lineage (GTDB taxonomy): Bacteria > Poribacteria > WGA-4E > WGA-4E > WGA-3G > MSPOR6. The sequence continues at coordinate 18,104 of PYJA01000017.1, forward strand.
CTTTATCAAGGATGGATTATTACGGGCTTCTGCTTTTTAGTCCTAACATCCGTGCTAAGGAAATACAAAGCGAGCAAATTGGTTGTCTTCTCTTTTCTGATGCCAGTGTCGGGTGTCTTATTTAGTAGCCTACTTTTAGACGAAAAACTGACGACCGATGTGCTGGGAGGTACTGCGTTAGTGGCAGCAGGAATTTATCTTGTGAATAAGCAGCGTTAATCTACCCACGAATCAATAGATAAAAAAGGATGATAAAAACTTTACACATCCCACACAATTTACGCTTGATTGAAAATGCAGAATGTGTTAGAGTAACATAAATGATTGCAATTATAGACTACAAAGCTGGAAATCTAACAAGCGTTGCGCGTGCTCTGGATCGCCTCGGTTATAAAAACCAGATCACAGATGATGCGGAAACCATTCTCGCTGCAGAACGCGTAATTTTCCCTGGAGTCGGTGCTGCAAAAGCGACCATGGGAAACTTGCAAGACCGTTCTCTCGACGACGTGCTTCTCAAGTTTTTCGAATCTGGCAAGCCTATGTTAGGTATCTGTATCGGCATCCAAATCCTTTTTGAACACAGTGAAGAAGAAGATACTGATTGCCTTGGACTGCTTTCGGGGCACGTGAAAAAATATCCCGCACATAAACGACTCAAAGTGCCTCAAATCGGATGGAATGAAGTCAGGCAAGTTCGTCCGCATAAAATCTTTGAAGGTGTACCGAATCCTGCTCATTTTTACTTCGTCAACGCCTATTATCCAGTGCCAGAGGTAGAGGAAACGATTATCGGAAAAACAACCTACGGTCTTGAATTCTGTAGTGCAATTGCCCATAATAATCTCATCGCAACACAATTTCACTTAGAAAAAAGCGGTCGCGTCGGATTAAAAATGTTAGAGAATTTTTTAAAATTATAATAAACGGCAGGACTTACGCATTCCCCCTTGATAAGGGGGGCAGGGGGGGTAAATAGTCCAGTATTTCACTGTTTTTAGTCTTTTTATCTCCCCGGACGCTATCGCTATGGGGCCCGCCCCCTAAGTCCCCCTTATCAAGGGGACTTTAAGAGAAAATGCGTAAGTCTTGAAACGAGTTAAATCCATTTGTTAAACGACACGCAAACGCCCCATGAAAACACTATTTTTAGCACTCGGTGTACTGTGCGCTAATATTTTTATTTATGTATCGGGAACGCATCACTACTATTTCACCGTTTCACACCTTTATTACGGTGTGATGTTGTTAGCCGCGATTTACGAAAGTTCGCGAAACCAGAATTTATTGCTTGGATTGACAACTGCCGCTAATTGGGTATATGTTTTACAACATCCACTACAAATAGAAAACTTTACCGTAGCGTTCCTATATCCCGTTGTAGCGTTTCTGTTTGTCCGGACAATTCGGCAACTGCGGCTCCAGCGTTTGAATCGCGTTAAAGAGATGGATAGAATCAGCACGGCAAAGACGACTTTAGAGAAACGCGTGCGCGACCTGTCTATCGTTTTTGAGGTGAGCCAAGCAGCAAATGACGCACTTGAATTTGAAGAGCTTTTTCAACGGATCATTGAAATCCTTTCAGAACGACTCGGAATCTATCGTGGCACTTTGAATCTTTATGAAAATGGAGAGAAGGTTACATCCGTTGAAGTGATTTTGGGGTTAACAGCAGCAGAACAGAAACGTGGGACTGACCATCAGATAGAAGAAATTGAGAAAAGGGTGCTGGCAGATGGCGAAGCGATCGGCGTTCCGCAACAACGTATCCCTACACCCTCTGTAAAACTTTTTCCGCCTGAACGGATTGAATCCAAAGATAATATCGCTTTTTGGTGCTTACCCGTGATTGTTGAAGACCAAATCATTGGAACTTTGCGGATCGACAAAGCAAAAGATGAACTGTCCGCAGCTGAAGATGTACAGGTGTTAGAAATTATCGCCTCAATTATCGCTCAACGTGTTAAAATTAAGCAGACCATTGACGCATTGGTTCAGTCAGAACGTCTGGCTGCGCTCGGTAAATTGGTAACGACCATAGCACACGAGGTACGAAACCCACTCGGCAGTATACGGTTAGCCACACAGCTGCTCAGTGAACCGAATGACCGATTCGCACCGTTGTCTAAAGAAGAACAAGCAGAAATTGACGAATATACCACAATTATTATCAAAGAGGTAGACCGGCTTAACCGATCTATTGAGCAACTCCTTGCTTTCGGTAAACCGGCAATGACAGATGCGGAACTTTGTGACGTTCACAAAATACTTGATAACTGCCTCGCTACTTATCAACCTGAATTTGACCGACACAATATCAGTGTCATCCGTGAATACACTGAGTGTCCGTCAGTCCATATTAACCAAGATGGTATCACACAAGTTGTTCTAAATCTGTTTTCTAATGCAATTGAAGCGATGGAAGATGGTGGTACTTTGACAATTCAAACGTACACACAAGCAGAATCCGAAAATGTTTATATTCGTTTTCAAGATACGGGGCCAGGTATTTCCACAAGCGACGTTCCAAATCTCTTTGACGCTTTTTATACCACAAAACAGAAGGGAACAGGGCTTGGACTTTACATCAGCCAAAAGATTTTAGCGGAACACGGGGGCAGTATTGAAGTTGATGCTGATCTTGCAACCGGCACCGCTTTTATTATATCGCTTCCCAACACAATTTAACCGACTGTTGACTACTGATAACTGACTGCCGATAATCGATAGCCAAAAAAAGTGAGCAAAATTATGTCTTATTCAGTTCTAATTGCCGATGACGACCACAGTCTACGTTCCGTTTTAAGTGCTGCTCTTAATAAAGCAGGATACCACACAGTCAAAGCACAAAATGGAAAAGAGGCGATTGAGTGTGTTCAAAAAGATGAGTTTGATGTCATTCTGCTTGATATTTTTTTAGGGGATGCTGACGGATTGGAATTGATAGAGACCATTCAAGAACTGAATCCAGCAGCGGCTATCATTGTGATTACGGGGCACGGCACAACACAAACAGCGATTGATGCAGCAAAACAACGCGCTTATGGGTACCTTACAAAACCGATTGACCTACAACAGTTGTTAGACCTCGTGTCGCGCGCCGCCTCAGCTTCAAATCAAACGAAAAATGTTAAAGCATCAATTACTGCTATTGATGCTGATGGACACGGTAAAATGGTAGGCCAGTGTCCTGCCATGCAAACTGTTTATCAGATAATTGGGCGCGCTGCATTCAGTGATGAAACCGTTCTGATTATGGGGGAAAGCGGGACTGGCAAAGAATTGGTGGCAGAGCTGATCCATCAAAATAGCCCGCGCAGCGATAATCCGTTTGTGGTGGTTGATTGTAGTGCTATCCCGCCAAGTCTGATTGAAAGCACGCTTTTTGGGCACGTCAAAGGTGCGTTTACAGATGCACATGCTGACCGGAAAGGCAAATTTGAACAGGCGGATAGCGGCACAATTTTTCTGGACGAAGTTGGCGAATTGCCGATTGATGTGCAGATGAAATTGTTGCGCGTGCTCCAAGAACGTGAAATAGAACCGGTAGGTAGTAACGAAACACGACCTGTAAATGTACGTATCATCGCTGCAACTAACCGACAACTTGATACAGCAATATCGCAAAAAAAATTTCGTGATGATCTTTACTACCGTCTGAATGTCATTACTATTATGTTACCACCTCTCAGAGAACGTAAAGAGGATATTCCAGAACTTATTGTTCTTTTCATAAGCCGCTTTGCACAGGAATATCAACCGCCAAAAATAGGAATTTCCTCTGAGACAATAAAAAAACTCATTGAATATGAGTGGCCCGGCAATGTGCGTGAACTCGAAAACGCCATCAAACGGGCACTTGTAATGTGTTCTGGGCAGATGTTACTTACAGAACATTTTTCACAAATTTTTGACAAACCGATTTCAGATAGCACAATAGATAACCAAAATCCCGATCAACAAATTCAAACACTTCTCCAGGGTGAGGTGGAACGGTATTTGGAATCCGATGCGGATGCAGGACAATTATACGCTGCAATTCGTTCTGTTTTTGAGAAACCGCTCTTTGAAATTGTTTTGAAACATACTGACGGCAATCGCAGCAAGGCGTCAGAGATACTTGGGATTAACCGAAATACCCTGCATACTAAGTTAAACGAGTACGGCATCAAATAGCAGTTTTGAATTAAAAAATAATGAATTAAACGGAATTGAGATTATACTAATGGACATAGGAAAAGTTATTGGCACCGTTGTCGCAACCCGAAAAGACCCGAGTTTAGAAGGCACACGCCTTCTCGTCGTGCAACCTTTAGATGAAAAACATAATCCTATTGCCGAACCTCTTGTCGCAGTAGATACGTTACAAGATGCAGGGGTAGGAGAAATCGTTTACATAGTTACCGGAGGAGATGCAGTAGGCATCTTACCCGGAAGGCGAATGCCAGTGGATGTGGCAATTGTTGGTATTGTTGATTCCCTTTCGCTGCTTGAAGAACCGAGCATAACGTCATCGTAACATCGCTTAGTTTCAGTTCTACATCACGAAATCTTGTAGGTTTTTATGTACCTTGCAAAAGTAATTGGAAAAGCTGTATCTGTGCTTAAGCACCCAGCATATCAAAATCGCACGCTGCTGCTTGTGCAGCCGTTGAGTCTAAGATCAGAACTTGTGCGCACACCAACAATCGCTGTTGATTATGTCGGAGCAGGTGAAGGTGATACGGTAATTGTGGGCGCAGGCCCCGGCGTTGCACAAGAGGTCTTCGGTGTAGAAAACGCCCCTATCCGCGAACTCATAATGGGGATTGTAGATCATTTTGATGTAGAATTCCTGGAGGAAACAAAATGGCACGAGTAAGTACTACGTTCCGAAAAAACTTATGCTACGTTTCTTGTTTACTTTTTCTTTGTTTAAGTCTTAACGCTTGCCAACTCGCAGCAGTTTTATCAACGCAATATAGTCAAAATATCGCGCAAGCCAATTACGGGACTGAAGCAAACCACCCCGGCCTAAACGATGGAAACCGCGAAACTGTGGCAACCGTTCCTGCCAAGAATAACCGCAACTTTATCATCCGATTTGCTGATGTGCAACCGGTCCGCAAAATTGTCATTTACAACGAAAACCTATTTCGTTTCCAGATAGATTTTTTAAATCCCGAAACCGGTGAATGGGAAACCTTTGATACTGTCGTTCAGCGGCGCAACCTGAAAGGCAAACGCGCCCAACCCATGTTCGTTTTTGATAGGTTAGATTTTCACACGCAGATGATTCGGATTACCGTAACTCGGACCGTAGACGATATCGTTGTGAACAAATTTGTCCTCGATGATGGTGATAAAGTGGTAGGTCAGCGTGATACGATAGCAGGCCAATATGCGCCTCACTACCGTGTGATCCGACCTTCGATCGCGCAAATCCGAGAAATTGAGGTCTATCACCTTGCTAAAAATAAGTAAGATAATTCCTCACTCCCAATTCCCAATTAAATATATGGTTATCAAAATGAAGCATACTGGACTATTTACAGCAATTCTTGTTTTTTCAAAAATAGTATTTTTCTTGGCCGCCACATGCACAGAAGCGGTGCCAGTTAATCAAAATCATCAATCATCCGAAAGCGCAATAACAACCAACAGTGGAAAAATTGAATTGGTGAATGCTACACCACAAAGCATAACGATTCAACTGGTCATCGCCGATTCAGATTTCAAAATCGAAACACTGGAACACAACGAAACACAATTTCAGACACTTTCATTCCCAGAATGCCGCTACATCACAAGCCCAGAAGTGCCTCGTCTTCCCATGCAAACAGCCCTGATTGGTGTTCCACCTGACGCGAGTTTTGCATTACGTATCGTTGAGAGCACTGATTTTAGCACGTATAAACTCATACACACGCTTGCAGATCACAACGTTAATTACAGTCAACACAATTTTGATGCGGTATCAAAACCAAGATTGAATCAGATTTACACAACCAATCGCTTTTTTCCAAACAACCTTGCTGAAATTGGAACCGCGGGATGGATTCGAGAGAACCGCGTCCTTCCTATTCAACTAAACCCTGTTCAATATAACCCCGTCACGGGTGAGGTTAAACTCTACCATCGGCTTGTTGTTGAAGTGAAATTCAATGGAGTAGGTAGTGCGCCTTCAGCGATTCAAGGATTCCCGCGTCCAGAATCTTCTGTTTATGAGGAAATGTTTGAAAATCTACTGATCAATCCCCAAACTGCTAAGCACTGGCGTTCCCCAGTTATGCGTGCGATCCCAAAGAATGATTCTTTGAGAAGTGGCACACTCACTACACACAGTTCTGCCTTTTCTGTTCCCAGTGCGCCTGCAATTACTTTACCTCGCTACAAAGTTTTTATTACCAAGTCAGGTATGTACCGCATTACAGCAAGCGACTTAACGTCAGCTGGGGTTGATATAACAACTATCAGACCCACTACATTGGCACTCTCTAACAAAGGGAAACAGATCCCAATTTTTGTGCGGAATGCAGACAACGGAAGTACTGCAGATAACACCACTGGTTTTGATGCAGCAGGTGAAATTATTTTCTACGGTGAACGTCATAGTGGTGATAAAACTTATATTGATCCTTATTCAGATGAAAATGTATATTGGCTTTCGTGGAATGCGGGCCCGGGGCTCCGAATGGAAACAACAGTACTCTCTACAGAAAAACCCGAAATTCCTTTAGATGCATCGGGACTTCCTCTATATACATCCGCATTTTATGAACCCCAAAATTTCCTCACCCGCGTCCACATTGAAAAGGATAATCACTTCCGACGGTTTAAAAACTTTGGGTTACCAGAAGGAAGTCAGTATGACGAGTTTGGCGATGGTATCCTGGTACGCAACTTCGTTCTTGAGGCTTTACCTGAGTTGCCAAACGACAGTTGGTTTTGGACGCAACTGACTGCACCAGAAACAAAGAATTTTCCTTTTACACTAAACGGTGTTGCTGGAACCGGTCAAAAAGCCACCATACGGGTCGCATTACACGGTAGATCGGAAGGTTCACACTTCGCAGAACTGTGGCTGAATAACGATGATGTGCTTGGAGAACCAGAATGGATTGGAGATATAGAATATCGTTTTGAAAACCAACAAATTTCACAATCCTTTCTCAAAAATGGCAGAAATATAATCGGTATAGATTGCCCCGGCGGACGTGGGCAGGACCTGATCATGTTGAACTGGTTAGAAATAGATTATTGGCGAACTTATGACGCAGCAAATAATGTACTCCCTTTTTCGATTACGTTTATGCCTGATAGCGTAACCGGTAATATAAATACCAATTTTAAAGTTGAGTTAAAAAACTTCTCTAATCCCAACATAGAAATTTATGGCATCGATGGCACTAAATATGTTGGCTTAGCTCCAGTGGAAGATGAAGATCGCGCGGGAATCTACGACATCGTTTTTCAATCATCACGAATTAGTGGCATATCACAAAACCTATCCGATGAACCACTCAAACTTGACCCAGCTATCCAATATATTGCACTCACAAGTGACAAATATCTCAAACCTAAAAAAATCATCAAGGATACACCCTCCGATTTACGCGGTCAACACAACGCCGCAGATTACATCATCATTACAGATACAGAATTTATGCGCGACGTACAACCCCTTGCAAACTTTCGTAACCAACAGGGGCTGCGAACTAAAGTCGTTGATGTCCAAAATATATATGATGAATTTAATCATGGAATTCACAATCCCTATGCTCTTCGTGATTTTCTTAAGTATGCTTATGAAAATTGGCAACCCCCTGCTCCAACCTACGTTTTACTAATTGGGGATGCAAGTCGAGAAAATGAGAATACTTTTGTACCCACAATTCAGGTACAAATCCCTGGTTACGGTTCATCTGCCAGTGATCACCAGTTCGTTACTTTCCGCGGCACGGACAATTTTCCTGACATGTTTATTGGAAGAGTACCAGCAAACAATAGTGTAGATGTCCGTATCTTCGTTGAACACACAATAAACTATGAAACTACATCCGAATTTGGTCCCTGGCACAAACGCATCCTTATGCTCGCTGGCTCTGATGAAAGATTCCACATCCAAACCGATCAACTTATTACAGAGAGGAATCTTCCCCAAAAATATGAACCTGTCCGAATCTACGCGCCGCCTACTGCGGAAGAAGAACTGACATTAGGTGAGGGCAGCACGCCTGTCGGACGGCAGGTGATTGATGGGTTCAACGATGGGGCATGTCTTGTCAACTACATTGGCCATGGCGGGGGCGGTGTCTGGTCATCCTACCGTATGATGGGTTTGGAGGACCCGCATAAAAACTTAACTAATATTTCGCAGCTGCCACTTGTGATTAGTATGACCTGCTATACCAATCAATTTGACAATCCCACAAGCTGCCTTGCGGAAGAATTACTCCGTTCAGAAAGTGGCGGGGCAATCGCAGTGATCGGGGGAACAAGCATCGGAGAATTAACAGGAGATCATCTCCTAAATAAAGAAATTTTTGAAGTTATCTTTAACGGCAGGACACAACATATCGGGGCTATTCTTGCCGAAGCAAAAACGCAGTTTCTGATAAACTCACCGCATTACTTAGACCTTGCTGAAGTTTTCCTCCTTTTCGGTGATCCCGCAACCCGATTGAGATTACCACACACACAGCTACAGGTAACATCTGAAATCGAAGAGGTTCCTGAGCAAAATGATTTCAAGATAGAAACGCAGTTATCTATTTCAGGGAAACTACTTAACCCCGATTTTAATGGGGACGCAGAAATTACTGTCCTGCCGAACCCGCCGAATAGAAGAATAAAAAGAAGACACGCAAGACATAGACCTTCTAATGCTGTTAGTCAACGTGCTATAGACACTACGCCTCGAAACAAAACTGTGCCTGTAATTGATGGACAGTTCAAAGCCCAAATTTCGATTCCATTTAATAGCGCGTTTGACGCATGGGATTTAAGGGTTTATGCATGGAATGCGGAAGAAGATGCAATCGGTTACACGAATTATACACCGCTTAAGCGATACATCAAAAACGTTCGTCTTGAACCTTATCCTGTACCCCCTGGCCGACCTGTCTATGTTTACACAGAGGTTGTCAATGAAAGCGCAATTGATGAAATAACCCTCTATTGGAGTGAGTATTTGATAGAATCCCGCCGCGAAGATGTTGAAGTTTACGCAATTCCGATGGTTCAACATAAGGGAACAACCTACAGAACAGAGCAACCTATTCCTGCCGATCCATCAACGGGTCTAATTGATTATTACGTCCTCGTTAAACCCAAGGATGGGCGTACACTTCAGACAGAAGTTGTCACCTACGAAGTTGGGATAGCGGATCTCACCGTTTTTGGACACACTATCAATTGGAGTGCAGATGCCCCCTTTCTCCTTTCGGCACAAATTAGGAACCGTGGCACGCTTTTCGCTAAAAACGTGCCTGTCCGTTTTTTCCAAATGCCAGCAACTGGCAGCGCTGCAACGCAAACAGTGGCACTTGAAGAACTTAAAAATGCAACGCCTATCGGAGAGGAACAGATTATTCCAGAAGTGCCTCCCGACGGCTCTGTTGTCGCAAGTGTCCCATGGCAACCTGCTCCTGGTACGTATCTTGTCACGGTATTTGTGGACATGCCCTCGGAAGAACGACCTGAAGGCATGCTTATTGAAGTTAGCGAGGAAAATAACAGTGCGTCACAGGAATTTGTCAATAATCAACTCTTCCTTACCCCTGAAAGTCTCAATCAGCCAATTCAGAGCACAGACGGCGTTTTTCGCATAACACTATCACCAGAGAGTCTTCAAGGACATTCCGTGATGACGTTTGAAACGGAGAAGTTGACCATAACAAACCAACCGGATATTACATACACCTCCACAACAACTGACGAGGGCTCTACAACAACTGATGAGGCCTTCACAGACGAGGTCTCCACAACAATTGACGAGTCAGAGCCTATAGCCTATCGTCTTAACTTCAGCCAACAAACAGAATTGACAGGAACAGCATCATTTGTGAAAACCAAGAATCCAGATGCACACATCTATATGCGGGATGACGAGACAGGCAACTGGATTCGAGTTGGCAAAGAAACAGATAACGGTGAAACTATTTCCGCGGAGGTGAAACTGCCGGGAACGTTCGCCTTGCTTTCACACACAGATTCTCGCCCGCCTGTATTAGAATTAACCGTTGAAAATCAAGGGTTCATTGATGGCGATTACATCTCCGATACACCGACTATTTCTGCAAGAATAGAGGACGCAAACGGCATTGACCCCCGCCCAGAAAATATTATGCTCACTAAAAACGGCAATCGCGTTCCACAAAACGAGTACACAATATCCGCTTCTCCCACAAGTAGTAACGTCCTCCTGATAACTTATTCCCCAGTTAATGCGCTGCAGGCAGGTGAGTACCGAATTCGGCTACAGGCTCAGGATGCAAATGGCAATGTTGCGGACACCGATCAGACAGCAAGGGTCGCAGGTGGATTTGAAATTAAAAACATCGCTAATTTTCCAAACCCGTTCCGTGCTGGGAAAGGGACTGGAAAGGGAACAGATTTCGCTTACTACCTTACAGAAAGTGCGGATAAAGTTACCCTCAAGATTTATACGCTCACTGGTAAACTTATCACCACCGTTGATACGCTTGACGCGACAACTTCTTATAATGAATATCATTTTGATGGTTTAGATGCCGACGGTGATCCCCTTGCGAACGGTGTCTATATCTACAAATTCACTGCTACCAAAGGTGATACGCGCGCACAGAAAGTTGGTAAGATAGTGGTTATCAAGTAGAAAAGCATATCTGTTATGCTTCACGTCCAAACACCAAAACATCGTAATGCTGCCCGCTGTATGTAAATTGACTTTTGAACCGTCCTTCACAAGCAAAACCCGCTGCTTCTAAAACTGCTGCTTTCTCCTCTGCACCACTATCAACATAGCTCTGAACTTTCAATTCAGGAAACTCCAACGCTGAAAGCAGTGCAGGAACAGATTCAGTAAAATTGGGGTGAAAAAAGAGATCCAACACTGCAGTCGCCGGTCGCCAGCGCGCATCACGGCTTACAGTTGCCCAACCGACAATCGCACCATCTGACGAAATTAATAACTTCGCGTCGTCGTAGGCATCTTCCGTCTCTAAAGCGTGTTTGAAACTTAGAAAGCCACTTTCAAGATTCGTGGGACCATAGACACTCCACTTAAGACTTCGTAGCGCATCCCATCCCACAATACCGGACAATGCAGTCAGCTTCGGCCAATCATGCCATTCAACAGATTTGGGGTGGGCAGGCACAGGTGAGAAATAACGTACTTCAAAATCCGTATTCACATGATACTTCATAAACCCAGATTCAGGGATAACGCTCTCGAATCCAAAGCTATGATAAATATGGTAAGGATGGCCATTATATCCCGTGCCGAGGTAAAGCGCGTGTCCACCTCTCTGCCGAAAATCCTCCATCTGATAAGCCATTGCACCTTTACACGCGCCTTTTCTACGTTGCTCTGGCAATGTAAAAACATGCCCCAAAATACCGATCCCTTCATGCTCAACCGTCATGATGTTAGTAATAACATTTCCATCAATTTTTCCAACATAGAAACGAGTTTCTAACGCATCAAGTGATTCGGTTACACACCGATCAATGTGCCACTTAAAGTTCCCCGGCTTATGCCCGAGAAATTTCTTTATCTCTTCGGCATGTGGTTCATCAGGAACATTAATCACACCGACTTCCATCTGTTCGCCTGTTTTTAGCACTGTGTTCCCCAATTTTTCGTACATTTCTACCTCACACACCAAAATTAAAATTGACAAAATTTTAATTTTATCATATACTTAAGACGGTTAGGTGTCAAGAACGAACACCGATTTTTTAAATTGGGTAGAAACTTATTATAAAATTGATACGGAGTTGATATGGAAGTAGAACAGACACTGATTCTGGTGAAACCGGATGGTGTTCAACGCGGACTTATTGGAGAAATTATTTCCCGCTACGAACGAAAAGGACTTAAACTAATTGGATTGAAGTTATTACAATTCCCGCTCACAAAAGCAGAGGAACTTTATGTTGTTCATAAGGGACAACCGTTTTATGATAGACTCATCGAATTTATGACCTCAACGCCAATTGTTGCGATAGCTGTTGAGGGTAAGAACGCTATTAAATTAGCCCGTCTTATCAACGGCGCTACCGATCCATTAGAATCTGCACCTGGAAGTATCCGCGGGGATTATTCAACTGATATTACATATAACCTTGTGCATGCATCGGATTGTTTGGAGAACGCCAAGCGCGAATTAGCCATTCTGTTTTCGCCAGAAGAACTCTGTTAGTACTGAAAAAAATCTTGCTTTTAAAGTTCAAGAGATTTATAATAAGTTAACAGCGCAGTTCACTGTCTGATCTATCATAAAAATTTTATAGGTTACATGCAACCGTAGTTTCCTAATACCATTTCTGATATGATGTCTCTCTTTTGTCCCATAAACTTCCAGTTTGTGCCACATTTCGCTTCATTTCTAACAACCGGTAATGGGACAAAAATTAATAAAAATGGTATAACATTGACGAAAACAATGGACAAACGGACTATTACCACTTCAACTAAAAAATTAGCAGGTAAAACACCCAAAACATATTTTAACACGTTATGGGGAATTAGCGTCTTCGCGCCGTTGAACGCTACAGAATTATTAACTATTAAATTATCACCCCCCCCTCTTACATTTATTATTACTAATAGTTACTTTTTTATCTGCTGCTTTAAGGTTGTTCATACCGGAACAGCAGATACGTTTATCACATTTTCTATTAATCTTGCTCAATTCAGCACCTTGGCTTTCCCAGATTGGGAAACGTCTCAAGGTGCTATTTTTGTTTGGCAGCAAGAATTCTATCGTTTTCACAATCCGTTTCACTTTAATCTGGGGTGCAGCAACGTTGCCCCCTACATATAATCTAATATAGGAGGTTAACATGAATTTTGTTAATATGTTTAGAGAATTAAATAGCGGCAAACTTATAGGACGTTTTGCCTTTATCGTAATGCTTATCATTGGTGTAGCTTTTAGCGTGTACGCTGCAAAAGACGACTGCACAAATATTGATGGTGATGGTGCTGTCGCGATTCAAGAGGTTGATGAGGAAGACGTGGGTGTTGCAAACGACTACGATGAAGTCGTTGAAGAGGACGACCGTAAAGGTGTTATTTACCTCGCTGTAATTGGTGGCGCTCAACCGAAAGCAAATGCCTGCGGACTTATTCCGAAGAATGATGCGGGTGCATGGACAGGTTGGGGTGGTCCCCTAAACTTTGACAACGTCACTATTGGCGAAGGTGGCAATACCCGTAACCATATTGTTATCGGTGGCACCTATTTTGAACGCGGTATCGGGGCACATGCTATTGCTACACTTGTTTATGATTTAACAGGGGATAAATACCTCAAATTTGAGGCGTATGTTGGCATGTCCGATGAAAAAGACCCAGGGGGTTGTGGACATGGTGGCAGTAGCGATTTCACCTTTTCTATTGATGGAAAAGAGGCTTTCAAATCCGAACGTCTTACGGGATCAGATGGTGGCGAAAATGTTGAAGCGGTCAAAGTTGAATTTAACATTCCCTCAGGTGCCAAGGAACTCACAATCGTGATGGGCGATGGCGGCGATGGGATTGGCTGTGACCATTCTACCATTGGAGATGCCAAACTTCTCACTGGCCAAGCACTCGCGGTAGAACCCGCTAACAAACTCCCGACAATTTGGGGACACTTGAAAGCACGTTATTAACATTGTAACTGTAAGGATGGATGTTGCTCATATCTATCCGTTTTTTAGATAGTTGAAGGAACGAACTCTATTGACTTTGTTCCCCAACATATAAACTAACCTAAAGTTAAATTAATATCATTTCTGATATATAATGTCTCTCTTTTGTAGCATAAACTTCCAGTTTGTGCGTCTTTTGTAGTATAAACTTCCAGTTTGTGCGTCTTTTGTAGCATAAACTTCCAGTTTGTGCCACATTCCGCTTCATTTCTAATGACCGGTAATGGGACAAAATTGATAGAAATGGTATAACTATACGCATTAAACTGCGTTTTATCAAAAATGGAGGTTCAGAACATTGAAATTTACGAATTTATTTGCTTTAAGCATTTTACTAATTGTTGGTCTTGTTTTCAGCGTTTATGCTGACAAAAGCGACTGCACAAACCTTGATGGTGATGGTGCTGTGCCTATCCAAGAAGTTGGTGACGAAGATGTCGCCGTTGCAAACGATTACGATGAAGTCGTTGAAGAAGATGACCGCGAGGGTGTCGTCTATCTTGCGTTAATAGGTGGAAGTCAACCGACACCGAATGGGTGTGGTCTTATTCCGAAGAACGCCGCAGGTGAATGGACAGGTTGGGGTGGTCCCCTAAACTTTGACAACGTCACAATCGGTGAAGGCGCAACGACTCGTAACCATATCGTGATCGGTGGCACCTATTTTGAACGCGGTATCGGTGCACATTCCGTTGGCACTTTTGTTTACGATTTAACAGGTGGTGATTACGTCAAATTTGTGGGATATGCTGGCATGTCTGATGAAAAAGACCCAGGCGGTTGTGGGCACGGCGGCAGTAGTCATTTTGTCTTTTCACTTGATGGAACAGAGGTTGTTGCCACCGATACGTTAACGGGTGCTGCGGATGGCGAAAATGTTGAACCGTTAATGGTTGAATTTGACATCCCTGCAAACGCCACAGAACTCACAATTGTCATGGGTGATGGTGGTGATGGATTAGGCTGCGACCATTCCTGCTTAGGAGATGCAAAGCTTCTCACCTCGCAAGCAACCGCAGTTGAACCTGCCAATAAACTACCCACAATTTGGGGGTCTCTGAAAGCACGTTATTAGGGTTTTTAATGTGTGAAGGCAGGTTTTCAAGCTTGCCTTGCTTACGAAATGTGTTAAAACTTACGTAAATTAAGCCTGATTCAGTCAAATTCTCTTCCGTACTGGCTGAATCAGGCTTTTTTTATGATTTATTCAATCTTTCCATTCCTGATAATTCTCTTAATGGGTGTATAAAGTTTTGTCACTTATTTGTCTGAATCACGGATTATCGCAGATTTCACCGATTGCGCGGATTACATGCCTGGAGATGCCAAGTCGTTTTGCGTCCGGGCGATGTTCCTCGTCCGATAATCCGTTTCTGTAGCACGGGGAATGCCTAAAGACGAATGCGCGTGGTAGAATACGCCAAATCAACGGTATGAATCATGGCGAATGCCATACGCGCATTCGTCTTTAGGCATTCCCCGTATGGTATTCTACATGATTCGCCATGATTCATACCGTTGATTTCACTTTCAGATTGCGCTTTGGGGATAGCACAAACTGGAAGTTTATGCTACAAAACGCTTGCTTGTTTTGGTGTCATCCGCGATAATCCGAGATTCAGACAACACACACGCCAAAAACTTTACGCACCCTCTTAATGAATGTCCCTTGAAAACATATTTAAGACACTGTATAATAGACAGAAAATTATGTTGAGGTGCATTTAGGTGAGCGATGTTCCAAAATCACATCCACGTTATTTATCGCTGACATTAAGAGATACGATAGTTGCAGGTGTTGAGAAAGGGATTACCTCTATTCACGGTCTCATTGCGCATGGGCGCGGGGAGGCTTATGACTATCTCATCGGGGAGAAAACACAACCGTTTGCAAAAACGGCAATCCGCGCCGCTGCGGCGATGTTGTGTTTGGCAGAACATCCCACTATCTCCGTGAATGGCAACGTAGCAGCATTAGTTCCGGACAATCTCATTGAATTAGGGCAGATTCTTAAGGCACCTTTAGAGGTAAATATCTTTCATACTGAATCAGGGCGTGAACAGAAAATCCAACAGCATCTACAAAATCATGGTGCGTCTGACGTGCTAATGCCTACCACTGAAGCCCAACTCTCCTATATAGACTCCAACCGAAAGTTTGTGCATCCAGAGGGGATTTTCAAAGCAGATGTCGTTTTTGTTCCACTTGAAGATGGTGATCGATGTGAGGCACTGCGAAAGATGGGAAAAGATGTTGTGACCGTCGATTTGAATCCGATGTCGCGAACCGCAAAACACGCAAGCGTCACAATCATTGATAACGTTGTGCGGGCATTGCCGTTGTTATGTCAAGAAATAAAGACATCCTCAGAAAACGCTACAACACAAAAAACCTTGGCACACTATAGCAACGAAGCAGTACTGAAGGAGGCATTACAGCATATTAGCAGGGGTGCAAATGGCTAACGAAAAACAGCATCGCGTTAAGCCGCATATTCTACTAATCGGGTTAGCACTCGTTGCCTTTAATAGCTACTGGTGCCTGATGGGAACAGAGGTTTGGCACTCCACACAGTTGACAATTGCTTCCCTATTTTTTAATGCCGTCTTCACCCTTCTTGTCTTTGTTGTTCTCAATCTACTGCTCCAACGATTTTTGCCTCGTCTTGCAATGTCGCAAGCGGATTTACAAACAATCTATGTGATGGTTGTGATGGTAACAACTATCAGCGGCCATACAATGATGGGATACCTTATCCCTGTTCTCGCGCATACCTTCCAGTATGCCACGCCGGAAAATGAATGGATTTCACTCTTCGGAAATAACATCCCGAACTGGATTGCTGTCAAAGATACACGTGTTTTGGATGGATTCTACAACGGAGATTCTACACTCTATAATCCCGCTATTTTAAACGCTTGGATTCCGCCAGTTTTGGCCTGGTCAAGTTTTGTGATCGCGTTGTGGTTGATGTTGTTAGCAGTAACGGTATTTCTCCGTAAGCAGTGGACAGAAAACGAACGCCTGAACTATCCGATTGTTCAACTCCCTTTGGCACTTACCAGCAACCCGAAACGTTTCTTTAGCTCGCCGTGGATGTGGGTTGGATTTGCTATTGCGGGGAGTGTCGAACTCCTAAACGGTTTGAGTTTTCTGTTTCCAGAAATCCCTTCCTTACCGATTAGAAACAAAAGGTTGGGACAATTCACTTCAAAACCGTGGAGCGCGATGGGGCCTATTAACATCTCATTTTATCCATTTAGCATCGGTTTAATGTTCTTTACACCACTTGACTTATCTTTTTCCTGCTGGTTCTTCTGGGTACTCACCCGTGTTCAACTGATCGTGACAGATATGTTCGGGGCGCGCAATATCTATAATCTTGAACAACAGACAGGCGCGTGGCTGGCATTTGGGTGCATTCCGCTGTGGATGGGGAGGCGGCACTACGGACGGATTATTCGAAAAGTACTCGGTATAGCGCAGCGTAACGGTGAATCTACGCCTGACGATTCGGGGGAACCGATGCGTTACCGATCTGCAGCGATATTGTTTACCGTTGGACTGCTATTCCTTTTCTTTTTCTGTTTTCAGATGGGTATGGCATTATGGGCGATTGGTCTATTTTTCCTGCTATACTTTCCGATGATTCTGGGCATTACACGGATACGTGCTGAAATCGGGCCGCCGCTACATCAACTTATCCTTGTCGATCCGGGGCGAACAATGGTCTTGGGATTAGGCACACGACGGTTAGGTGTAGGTAATCTTACGGGATTGACATTTTTGTATCCGTTTGTGAGGTGTTTTCGTGCGCACCCGACACCGAGCGAATTGGAGGCGTTTCGGTTGGCAGAACGAAGTCGTATTGGGTATCGACAACTGCTTATCGGGATGATCTTGGCAATAGCGTTTGGCATTGTGATAACGTTTTGGGCATATCTGCATGTCCTATACGATATGGGAGCCGGAAGTAAAGCACGCGGCTGGATCGTCTATATGGGATGGGAAACGTTCAACCGATTGCAAACGTGGCTTGTGAGTCCACGAGAGACAAGTGTGCCAGAACTGGGCGTTATCGGTAGCAGTTTCCTATTTACTATTTTTCTGATGGTTATGAAAATCCGATTTTTGTGGTGGCCCCTGCATCCGGGCGGTTATGTCTTGGTAAGTGGCACAGGTATGGGACGCTTGTGGTTTCCAATTTTCTTGAGTTGGTTAGCAAAGGCAACTGTGCTAAAGATTGGCGGTGTGAAATTATATCGGCAAGCAGTGCCATTCTTTTTAGGACTAATCTTGGGAGATTATACGCTTGGATGCGTATGGAGCTTAATTGGATTGGTGATGAAAATGCCAACTTATATTGTGTGGCACTGATGTTAAAACTGACTAAATTGAATTCATATTATACCAAATTAACGCGATTCCTCTCGGTAGACACGTTTTGATGAAGTTAAAAAAATAAATCGGTAATATGGCGAGGTTAGGAAACCTCGCCAGCAGGTTTTCAGATCCCGCTGCTGGCAAGGTTCCCTAACCTCGCCAGCGTGATGGTGTGGGGATTGTTGTACATTGAAATGTGAACATATTTTTGGATTTTACTATGACCTATCATCTAATACTGAACTCACCGTAATTTTCTTGAGTCTATCAGCTTGAATTCCCTGAAGTTCTTGAAACATCTGCACTAACTCTGGTGAAGCTTGCAACGTATCCGTAAAATGAAGCATCAGTTCTTTATCCACGGATGTAACAAGAGAGTCAAGGGTAATTTCGCTTAATGAACGAGCAGGAAGGTACCCTTTTGTATCGCCTTGCACCTCATAGATGAGGTTTGCATTTTTGAAGTGATCGAAGATTCTTTGGACGAGTGACTCAGAAACTTTAGCGGTTGCTGCTACATCTGCAGCTGAGCATGCGCCTTTACCACTGTGAAAATGTGATGCAACGATGAGAAATAGTGTTATAATCCCCGGAACATTGATATAGCCATTTTTTTCATTTGGTAACTTTCCAAACGGCTTCTTCAAGTCCATGGATTGTTGAATTGAATTTGTTACCTCAACACCTAACAGAATTATAATCCATGTTACGTAGATCCATATAGCCAAAATTATCAACATTGCCAATGTGCCATAGATTTCACTATAGTTTTGCCACACTATTTCAAAATAATAGGCAAATACGATGCGCGCGACTTGAAATAGTGTTCCTGCCAGAAATGCGCCAATTAATGCAGCTTTCCAGTTCACTGTGGTGTTAGGCAATGCCACATACATCAGAAAAAACAGACAGTATACCGAGATCCACGGAAAAAGGTGAGCAAAAAATCCATTTGTTATGGCAGAAAAAAGAAACCAGATAACGAGTGGTCCTATCAACAAAAGCATGTAAAACACTAAGTATTTCTGAAATGCCTGTACCAATGGCAAACGCTTACGACTTCCCCATATATAATTGAAATGGTCTTCAATGGACATGAACAGAATTAGGGATATAATCAGAAATAATAGAAAACCACCAACACCGAGTCCAGTAAGATTTCTGTTGGTAAATTCAGAGATACCCGTTACAATTTCGGCTGCTCCGTAGCGTGGAAGGAAATTATTTAAGGCAGCTATCAAAGGAGAATTCTCATTTTCAACAACGCCAAAGGTTTTTAGGAGGAAAAGCGCCACTGCTGATAACGGCACAAGACAAAGCAGCGTGTTAAAGGCAAGCGAGGCAGCCTGATGCGGGCATTTGTGTTGCCTAAACTGATGTAGCACGTTCTCACTAATGCTTAAAATATTCGTGGGCAATGATCGAAATAGGTATAACATTTTAGTTTTATTTGAAACGAAAATTCCTATTTTTTATATCCTTTGAACTACAATGGCCGCGTTAATTGTAAAAATATAACATATTTACCAAAAATAACCAAGAATCTTATGTCTAAAAACTCAACTTACGCACCTTGACACCCAACCTAATTTGTGTTAAAATTCGTAATTGGAATCTCTATTAGAAAAGGGAGACATAAGTAAATGGAACATACAACCCGAATTGAACTCGAAAATCTAAAAGATTTACATGCAGTAGAATTAGGTGTTCTCGAATCTGAAGACGTGCGTAGACTCACCATTGAAGATGCCCTTGTTGATACTGGTGCGACAGGGCTCTGCCTGCCAAATTCACTTATTCAGCAACTCGGACTTACCCCGATCCGAAGCATTCGGGTGCAAACCGCAAATGGCACTGCTGAACGCACTATTTTTTCAGAAGTAAAATATACCGTCTTGGAACGAAGCCACTCCATCCAGGTAACAGACCTGCCTGAAGACACACCTGTCCTCGTTGGACACATGATTTTGGAAGCACTTGATCTCTGCGTTGACATAAGAAACGGCCTGATTCACAATCCCGCACACGGCGGTGCATGGACAATAAAAATTCTCTGAGAAGATAGAAATACTTCAGAGGATTTCGTATGATAAAACATTACCCAAGAGGTACATCTAATGCACATTTCACCTGCCTATCAAGAAATAGTTGATTTTATTGCAGCTGGGACAACCCCGCAAAACTTAGTAGATTTTTGTCCGTCTAAAGAGGCTAAAGAACGTATAGCGGATCTGATTCATCGCGAGAAAACAACCGGATTAACCTCTGAAGAAACGGCGGAACTTAATCACTGTTTACAACTTGAACACCTAATGCGTCTTGCCAAATCCAGAGCTCCGAACTACTTGAAAAAAGAGAAAATTACTTGCAAATAGGTCGGTATAAACAGGAATGGATTGGACCAAATTAACCCAATTGCAAACTTGCCTTTTGATTACTTAGGTGGTATTCTAATGTGAGATGGGATGCAACAAAGGCCAGCAAAAGACATCTATCATGACACTGTGAAGAACGCATTAATTAAGGATGGTTGGACAATCACAGATGATCCTCTCCGTTTGAGATGGGGAAATTATATTTTGTACGTAGATTTAGGGGCAGAAAGGCTTTTGAGAGCTATAAAAAACGATCAAAAAATTGCCGTAGAAGTCAAAAGTTTCGCAAGTTCCTCTAACATGGCAGACCTCGAAAACGCGCTAGTGCTTCGTCAACATATTATTGTAGGTCGCGATTCGGAGATCGCTCCTACCGATAGACCACTTATGGTAGGAGGGAACTCCGATTCCCGACTACTTTCAAGACCTATCAATTAGCACTTGACTAAGCACTAGGTCAATATATCCTATATCAGAATATCATTGAGGAGATTGAACCTGATCGGACACTCTATCTTGCTGTCCACGAGGAGATTTTTTCGACAGTTTTTGAGGAATCCCTCGGACAGATGCTCGTCCGCAAAAATCACATCAACCCGCTTATCTTTAGCAGAACCGAGGAGGTAATTGTAAAATGGAACGCATAGAGAAGTATCGGGAGATTATCATGCGAGTCTTGCACGAGTGGACAGAAGTACCATCGCCCCCCCGCTTACGGAGATATGGTAGATGAAATTATTGTTGACCGGGAAGCGGACCGCTACCTGTGGATGACACGCGGCTACCAGCAGAAACATAA
>PYJA01000017.1:39562-63815 GCA_003635185.1 Candidatus Poribacteria bacterium
ATTCCCCCTTGATAAGAGGGTTAAAAAGTCATTATTTCGGTATTTTAACCCCCTTATCAGGGGGACTTTTGAACCTATTGCGTCAGTCCTCCCATATTCAAAGCTCTGCAAATCTTCTTAGCACCGGCAAGATTAGGTTGCAGTTCAAACGCCAAAAGTAAAACCTTTCGTGCTTCTGGAAACAGATCGATTTCAACATAGAATTCAGCAATCTTTTTATACATCCATGCAGTTTCACGCTTCGGCAGTTTTAATGCATGAATTTTCGTCAATGGAAGCTGATCCATCTGTTCATATCCTTCCACACTGAAATGATACAGATAAATTCTTTTCAGACGTTCTTTTACCTCTTTAATAAAGTGCTTGAAACAGGGACGTTGTCCTTCTGCGGATAACAGAGACTCATAAATATGCATTGCCAACTCAATTTTTCGGTGACGTTCGATGGCAGAAACATCTCCATTGGAAAAACCAAGATTTTGATATGCTTCGGCAATAAGAAATTCGCAGTCTCGACTATCTTCGTAGTTGAAGAAATCATCAATACACCATTTAGTGCCTTTCCTTTCACATTTTCGGCACAGTTGCTCATAAATGGAAATACCAGTCTCGTAGTTTTGATGGAGTAGTGCTTGGAACAACAATTCTAACTTGGCATAGTCCTGATCAAGTCTGTTAAATCTATTATAATATGAGCGGGATGATTTCTTTTGACGTTCAATGTTTTGAAGTATACGATCATAGTCAGATTTGCGTTTTTGGTCTTGCAAAACATCGTAAGCGTTACAGACCTCTCGGAACTTCTGTTCGGCATGCGCAACCTCCTCCGGCCCAAAGTTGATGTGAAGTTTATCGGGATGGTATCTTTTAGCAAGTTTGCGGAATGCTCGTTTTATTTCGAATTCAGTCGCATTTCGACCAATCTCTAAAATTTGATAGTAGTTTGGAATCTGCATAGATATACTAAGTCTACTGAATAGATATAGTATTATAATTCCATGTAATATAGGATTTGTCAAGTGGAAATTTGGACTGGGGTGCCCAGCTTTCTGTTTTACAAAAGTAAACTGTAGAAAAAAAGTTGCATGCTTGCTGCAAACGTGATATAATTATTGTAATTTGGTTGAATGTATAAAAACGGTATTACCAGAGATACACACCTCCAGATTTGCACAGGGGTTCTCTCGTCATGAGAGTCTGATGCAAATATGAAGGGGGTGGACGTATAAAAACCCAAAGCGGAGTCTTGCGGCTCCAGTAAACCCAGGAGGTTATTTTTGGCAGTTACAATGAAAGAACTCCTTGAATGCGGCGTTCACTTTGGTCACCAAACCAGGCGCTGGAACCCGAAGATGGCAGAGTACATCTTCGCTGAGCGAAATGGAATCTATATTATTGATTTACAGAAAACCCTGAGAATGCTCGAAACTGCAGTGGAATTTGTCCAAAGCACCGCTGCAGGCGGCGGTACAGCACTTTTTGTAGGCACGAAACGGCAATCCCAGGAAGCTGTATTTGAGGAAGCAGTTCGATGCAGCATGTATTACGTCAATCACCGTTGGCTCGGCGGCATGTTAACAAACTTCCAGACAATCCGACAAAGTATCAGTAGGTTAGATGAACTTGAGGCGGAAGAAACAAGCGGTGAACTTGAAAAACGCCCGAAAAAAGAGATCATCCGTCTCAGACGAGAAAAGGGGAAATTATCAAATAACCTTACCGGTATCAAAGAGATGTCCGTACTCCCCGAAGTCGTTATTGTTACGGATACACGAAAGGAACACACTGCTATTGCTGAAGCAAACAAACTCGGTATCCCGATAATTGCGATAGTAGATACAAACTGCGATCCTGATCCGATTGACCTACCGATTCCAGGCAACGATGATGCTATCCGTTCAATTCGGTTAATTTGTGCTGTTTTAGCAGAAGCAGTAATTGAAGGGCGTGGCGATGCATTAGAAGGTGAACAAACTGAAGAAGAAACAGCAAAGCCCGAAGAAACTCAGATTGATAGAGTTGCTGCAGCTGAACGACATGAGGAACAGACAGCACAGATTTTAGATGCCGCGCAACTTTCCGCTGAACCTGAAGCAATTGGCGACAGCGAACAACGGCAACCACGGCAACCACGTCCAAAAAGAAGAACAGGACGATCCCGAAGAAACCCACAGTAGTTTTACACGCAAAGATATTTCAGAATGGTCGTCATAAATAACTGAATACAAGACTGAAAGTCTTTAACTTTAGCATTCAAAACATGGTGCTTGGAACCAAATTTGAATCTAATACCATTTCTGATATATAATGTCTCTCTTTTGTAGCATAAACTTCCAGTTTGTGCCACATTCCGCTTCATTTCTAATAACCGGTAATGAGACAAAATTAATAGAAATGGTATAAATTGGAGGAAATATGGCAATTACAGCAAAAATGGTCAGTGAACTACGTACGCGTACGGGTGCCGGCATTATGGACTGCAAAAAGGCATTAACAGAAACGGATGGAGATGTAGACGCTGCGATTAAGAAATTGCGCGAGCAAGGCTTGCGCGCTTCTGAAGTCAAAGGCGGACGAGCAACTGAAGAAGGACTTATCTTTTCCTATATCCATCCAGGGAACCGCATCGGTACTTTAGTAGAATTAAATTGCGAAACCGACTTTGTCGCTCGCACAGA
The DNA here is from genome assembly GCA_003635185.1 of Candidatus Poribacteria bacterium. Lineage (GTDB taxonomy): Bacteria > Poribacteria > WGA-4E > WGA-4E > WGA-3G > MSPOR6. The sequence goes on from PYJA01000017.1 coordinate 42,241, forward strand.
GCAGTTTCAAAAATTAGCAACAGAAATCGCTATGCAAGTCGCCGCGGCCAAACCCAGATATGTCAGCGAAAAGGATGTCCCCGCCGACGAACTTGAGGCTGAAAAAGCAATTTTAAAAACGCAGGCACTACAAGAAGGTAAACCTGACCATATTGTTGATAAAATTGTTGAAGGACGGCTTTCTAAATTTTATTCGGAAGCATGTCTGTTAAAACAACCGTACATTCGCGATGCCGATAAAACCATTGAGGACCTTGTCAAAGATGCGATCGCGCAACTCGGTGAGAATATCGTTGTAAAACGTTTTGTACTCTACATCCTCGGCCAATAAAAGTTGCCCCACAAACTGTTCGCTTGTGCATAATGAGACGCAAACTAACAGTTTGCGGGACAGAAGTGTCCCCTTAATTGTAGGTTTTACTGTACATCGGAATCAGCGAACCAGAAAGGAATAGGAAATTCAGATGCAAGAAGTACTGAAAAATGCCGAATCACGAATGAAGAAAACGGTCGAATCCACAGTCGCAAAGTTATCGCATGTCCAAACAGGGCGTGCCACTACAGCGTTGTTAGACCAAGTTACGATCAATTACTACGGTAGCAAAACCCCATTAAATCAAGTCGGGACAATTACGACACCGGAACCACACCAACTTGTTATTCAACCTTGGGACAAAACGTTAATTACGGAAATTGAAAAAGCAATTGCGCTTTCTGATTTAGGACTCGCCACCAGTAACGATGGCAGCATTGTGCGGATACAGGTACCAGAGTTGACAACTGAGCGGCGTGTTGAACTCACGAAACTGGTAAAGAAATTAGCTGAAGAAGGTAGAGTCGCTATTCGGAACATCCGCCGAGATGCAAACGATGCCATTCGCAAACTTGAAGGGAGTGATGCAGGTTCAGGCGGCCGAAGAAGCAAAGGCAGAGGCGGCGATAAGAAAAGTGGACGCAGTGACGCTGACCCCGTACAGAAGCTAACCGATACCTACGTTGACCAAATCAACGATTTAGCTGATGCAAAAGAATCTGAACTGTTAGAGAATTAATTATGTTTTGGCGGCGAACTTTGAGCGTTGTTGTACTGGTTCCGCTGGTCCTGCTGCTTATCTATTTAGGAAGTTGGTTTTATCTGATTCTCATTTCCGCCGCCGTTCTGATGATGCAGGTTGAATACTGTAAATTAGCGGGTAACTTTGGGGGAAAGTTAAATCCTGTTATTCCTACGATACTGACAGTAGCATTCTGTCTGTTCGCGTTTTTCTTACCTACACCGATAGAAAGGGCAAACACCTCGATCATCCTGTTCAGTTTCTTTATCGTTGTGTTTATCTATGCTTTTGCATCAAGCATATACCGAGGAAAAGTCGCAGGCGAATTACTTACCGTCACCTTAAAACTTACAGGAATCCTGACAATCGGATGGTCATTCGGTTATCACTGCATCCTCTTACGACAAGCAGAACCTGTGGGCATGCAACTTATTTTCTTGCTAATTGGAACAATTTGGTGTAGCGATACTGGTGCTTATCTGATCGGTAGAGCTGTCGGAAAACATAAACTCATCACACCAATTAGCCCGCGTAAAACAGTTGAAGGCACTATTGCTGGTTTTGTGGTAGGAACTTTGATCAGCATAGCACTCGGTGCACTCCTTTTACCAGAAACTCTCTCTTTAGTACACGCGGCTATTATAGGACTGCTATTGAGCATTTTAGGGCAGCTTGGTGATTTGAGCGTATCGCTTATGAAACGCACCGCTGGTGTCAAAGACTCCGGCGATTTCATACCCGGACATGGCGGATTCCTTGACAGGTGTGATAGTTTAATCTTTAGTGCCCCTGTCCTTTACTATTTTCTTGCATTAACGGGTCTTTTTTCATAAGCCTGCCCATGTAGACTTTTTGCTTACGTCATCTATCTTCACATTAAAAGATGGGCAATTCCCACAAAAGTGGTATCTACTTAAAAAAGGCGAATGTTACGGCACTGCCATCATAGATAAAACACATGAAACACATTGCCATTTTGGGCAGTACCGGTTCTATAGGAAAAAATGCCCTCAACGTTGTTAAAACACATAGTGAAGAATTTAATGTTGTCGCACTCGCCGCGAATAAGGATGTTGACACACTTGAACATCAAGTACGCCAATTTCGTCCAAGGTTAGCAGCACTCAATGATCCAGCAGCAGCAGCTCGGCTAAATGAACGTCTACATGATCTCAATAGCACTGAAGTCCTCTCTGGTGTCAAGGGAATTCAAGCCGTAGCCACTATCAAAGAAGCGGACCAGGTTTTGGATGGAATGGGAGGAAGTGTGGGGTTGTTACCTACACTGTCTGCCATCAACGCAGAGAAAGACATCGCCTTTGTGAACAAAGAGGTGATGGTGATGTGTGGGCCCATAGTGATGGACGCAGTCCAAAAAAATGGGGTAAATTTAATACCTATAGATGGCGAGATGAGTGCTATCTTTCAATGTTTAGAGGGAGCACGAGACCGACAAGTTGACATACATAGGTTAATATTAACTGCCTCTGGCGGGCCGTTTCGTGATACACCAAAAGATGAACTTTATAAAGTAACACCGCAACAAGCACTTCGTCATCCGAATTGGGATATGGGCGCGAAAATTACGATCGACTCCGCTACCATGATGAACAAGGGACTGGAAGTCATCGAAGCGAAGTGGTTGTTTGATATTGAACTTGATAAGATTGACATTGTTATCCACCGAGAAAGTATCATTCATTCAATGGTTGAATGGATAGATGGCTCAACACTTGCACAGTTGGGACCGACGGATATGCGAATTATGATTCAGTACGCCTTGACATATCCCAATAGGCTCTCAACACCAGTCCCAAGGTTAGACCTATGTGAATCTCGTACGCTGCATTTTGAACCGGTTGACAAAGACAAGTTTCCCTGTATCTCGCTTGCGTATACTGCAGCAGAAGTCGGCGGCACACTTCCCGTTGTGCTTAGCAGTGCGGATGAAGTCGTAGTAGACGCTTTTCTTGAGGAACGGATCGGATTTATGGATATTCCTGCTATTTTAGAATGCGTTATGAACAAACATGTCGTGATTACTGATCCCTCACTTGAGGACGTGCTTGAAGTTGACCAATGGGCAAAATCCACTACACGTTCAATTATAAAAGACAAAAGATAAATCAACATTCTATCAAAAGAAAAAATAAAATTCTTAATCTTGCAATCATTAAATAGGAGATATAATAATGGAGTTTTTTAATCCAATCCTCGCAGTTTTTCCTGTCATCAAAGCAGTGCTTATTGCAATTATTCCGCTTGGCTTTCTTATATTTATCCATGAACTTGGCCATTTCCTCGCTGCAAAACGTGCGGGGATTAAGGTGAACACTTTCTCAATTGGTTTCGGTCCAAGAATTGTCGGGTTTAAACGGGGAGAAACAGAATATAAACTCTCCTGGCTTCCGTTTGGCGGGTACGTGCAGATGGAGGGTGAAGATCCAAGTGAACAGACAGGGGCTGAGGGTGAATTTGCGAGTGCTTCGCTCGGTAGTCGGGCGTTTGTTGTTATCGCAGGGCCTACTGTAAATCTCTTGTTTGGCATATTGGCGTTTTGGTTTATTTTCACTGTAGGTATCGATGCTGGTTCCGCAAGATTAATGAGTCAATTTACAGGAAAATCTATTGGTGAAAAACAGGAATCTATTCAAATAGGTATGATTGCAGATGATGGCCCCGCTGATGTCGCTGGTGTGATGCCTGGGGACACAATTGTTTCAGTAAATAGTGAACGTATCACAAACTGGGCCGTTTTCCATCAAGAAATTTTCATTAATCCCGGAAAAGAATTGGAACTTGTTGTGGAACGGGATGGAAACCAAAAAACGCTCACCGCAACACCCCGTGCAGTCCATGACCTCGGTCCGAGAGGTGAATCGGGTAAACTCGATGTGCTTAAGCAAGATGATGTGATTGTATCACAAATTGAGGAAGGAAGTTTGGCCGCCCAAGCAGGACTCAAAGTAGGTGATCAAATTGATACTATCAACGGACATAAAATATACAACGTACCACATTTCGGAACCGGGATTTGGGATCCCAAATCCGAATGGCTTGGGACAAAATATCAAGAACTTTACAACAACATTGATCAAAACAAAGATTCACTTGAACTTGGTATTCTACGTGGTAGTGAAACATATACTCTTCAACTACCTGTGCGTTGGCAAATGAAGGCAAATGTTCAGAAGGATAGTCCCGCACAAAAGGCGGGTATAGAAACCGATGACATCATTACTACTTTTAACGGAAAAGTTGTGGATAGTAAATCACTCTATGATAAACTAAAAGCTGCTGAAGGTAATTCGGTGGTGCTTGGATTAATCAGCACGGGAGGAGTAGAAAAAACAGTAACGTTTTCTCTGACTGAAACCTCAAAGAATGATGCAGGAGGCACCATATACGGATTAACATGGGATGCCCACGTGAGCGGTATGGAACTGCGCGCCCCCGAAATACCTATGCTCAAATATAACGTTTTTGAGGCGTTTGCAAAAGGAATTGAAACTACTTGGTTTACTTGTACATATATCGCTCGAATTTTGAAAAAACTGCTCCGTAGAGAAGTTAAGCTGAATCACCTTTCGGGACCGATCGGTATTGTGCATATTACGAGTGAGTCTGCAAAGGGCGGCTTAACCAGTGTTCTGTTTTTCATTGGGTTTATCAGTATTAATCTCGCTATCGTGAATTTATTGCCGATCCCACTTGCTGATGGTGGACACTTGCTCTTTTTTGCCATAGAAAAAATCCGTGGTCGCCCAGTGCCACGAAAAGTACAGGAAATCATTCAACAAGTTAGTTTTTTCCTTCTCATTGCGTTTTTTCTATATATCACTTGGTTTGATAGTCTAACGCTGTTTCACAACCTGCGCAACTAATAGACGTATAAGGGAAACACATGGATAGAAACAACCTCAGAGAAGAATATCTACAAATTATTGCAACTGTGAGGGAACACGTGGCAGAACAACTTCAACTCGGTTTGTTTGAAACTGAAGTAAATGAATCTAAGCCAGAATCCAAATTCGCAGGTTTTGATTTATCTGCTTTAGATGCCGATGCGCAAAGTTGTACTAAATGCAAATTGCACGAAGGACGAAATACTGTCGTTTTTGGTGTAGGAAACCCGAATGCTGATCTCATGTTTATCGGTGAAGCACCTGGTGCTGATGAAGATAGACAAGGTGAACCTTTTGTCGGCAGAGCAGGGAAATTACTCACAGATATTATAAAGGCGATGAAATTAACCCGCGATGATGTCTACATCGCTAACGTGCTGAAATGTCGTCCACCCGGTAACAGAAACCCAGAACCAGATGAGGTGGAAACATGCAGCCCCTACCTCATACGACAAATAGAGCTAATTCAACCAAAGATCATTGTAGCGCTCGGTAGTTTTGCAGCTAAAATGATGCTTGGGACGAAAACAGGTATTACGGCGCTCCGTGGGAAGTTTCATGAGTATGCTCTCGCCCACCAGAGCGACAACGCGCCTGTTATTATGCCGACCTATCATCCTGCATATCTGCTCCGCAATCCAAACGCGAAACGCGAAGTCTGGGAAGACATGCAACAGGTGATGGAACTTTTAGATAATAGGACTTAAGCATTCCCCCCTTGATAAGGGGGGTTAGGGGGGTTAAATAGTCCAGTATTCAGTGTTTTTAGTCTTTTTAACCCCCTAAGTCCCCCTTATCAAGGGGGACTTTAAGAAAAAGAAAAAATGCGTCCGTCCTGATAAAGATTGATATACTCTCTGGAACATAAGGACAAATGAGTTTCGCTAATATCGCTTTCCCTATCTCAGTCAACCGACTATTCACTTATTCCGTACCAAAATATCTGGATGCAATTGTGCAACCCGGCGTGCGTGTATTAGCACCTTTTCACGGAAATAAGCTGGAAGGGGTTGTTGTAGAACGGGTAAATGAAACCGATTTAGCACCTGATAAGATTAAGAATATTACCGACTGTCTTGATGAAGAACCAACATATTCCGAAGAACTACTTGAACTTACAAAATGGATGGCTGACTACTATCTATCTTCGCGGGGAAACGCGCTTTTTTGTGCAGTTCCTGCAGCCGTACGGAACCAAAAGCAGCAACTAATACAACTGCGGTCTGAATACACTGCACCGACAGGAAAAGTACAAAAACAGATAGTTACACTTTTGGAAACGGAAGGTGCCCTCTCTCCATATCAGCTGGCACGTCGTATTGGTGCAAGTTCTACCAGCCTGCGTCCGAAAATTACAGCACTCCGAGAAAAAGGTGTTATTGATATTAAAATTACACACAAACCGAAAGCGACTGCTCAGTTTACCAAGGTTGCTTCTTTAGCCTTACCACCTGCAGATATTGCGGCAGAGATTGCTGAATTAACCTCCAGCGAAGATGGATATGGAAAGGTGATTGAACAAAACCAAAAACGGGCACCACACGTAGGTGCTATCAAACATGCCAAAATACTACAAATCCTGCTTGACGAAGATGCACCAGTAGCCATATCTGAACTGACAAAACAGGTGCGGGCGAGCAATTCACTCCTTCGTACACTTGAAAGACGCGGATTTATAAAAATTGCACGCGCTGCAGCAGTGCGTAACCCATTGAGTTCTCAACCTGTCGCACCAACACAACCCCTCACTTTGAATGGAACACAAGCTGCTGCATTTACAGAACTTCAATCCGAAAACGATTCAAATAAGACGTTCTTACTTCACGGCGTGACAGGTAGTGGCAAAACCGAAGTGTATATGCAAACGATGGCAAAGATACTTGAAAACGGAAAATCGGTTATCGTACTTGTACCAGAGATTTCTCTGACACCGCAAACCGCCTCACGATTTATCGGGCGTTTCGGAGAACGCGTGGCTGTGCTTCACAGCCGCCTGAGCGATGGTGAACGTTTTGACCAGTGGCATCGTATCCAAAAAGGGGACGCTGATATTGTCATAGGACCCCGTTCTGCTGTTTTTGCCCCTGTCAAGAAACTTGGATTGCTAATTATTGATGAAGAACATTCAGATTCGTATAAATCGGACACAGCGCCACGTTACCATGCCAGAGAGGTAGCACAGAAACGCACCGAGCTTGCAAACTGCCCATTAATTCTCGGCAGTGCAACCCCGTCCCTTGAGAGTTTTTTTCAAGCGCAGAAGGGGAACTACAAACTCCTTAGCCTTCCTTCGAGAGTCTTGGACAGAAAGATGCCTGAAGTCCATATCGTTGATATGCGAAATGAGTTAAAAAACGGAAATCGCACTATCTTCTCCGAACACCTCAGAAGTGCAATTGCTGACCGACTCCAAAAACGGGAGCAAATCATTTTATTTCTCAATAGGCGCGGGCATTCAAAATATGTTTTCTGTCGCACTTGCGGGTATGCTGAAAGGTGTGAAAACTGCTCAATTTCATTGACATTCCACTTCGAAACAAAAAAGTTGGTTTGCCATCATTGTGGTCATAAACGTGAAACGCACCCATCATGCCCGGATTGTGGTAGTCCTGCAATTGACTATTTCGGACGGAGAGGGTTCGGCACTGAAACCGTAGAGCGAGAAGTGCAAAAGGCATTTCCAACAGCGAACATCAAGAGATTTGATGCTGATTCTACCGCAAAGAAAGACGCACATCAGCATATTTTAGAGGATTTCCAAAATCAGAAAATTGATATATTAATTGGCACTCAAATGGTGGCAAAAGGATTAGATTTTCCAAACGTAACGCTTGTCGGTGTCATTGTAGCGGATACCGCCTTAAATCTACCCGATTTCCGAGCGAGCGAACAAACATTTAGTCTGCTCACGCAAGTCGCTGGACGTTCAGGACGCGCTGAAGTCGCAGGTGAGGTTATCATTCAAACCTATATGCCAGACCACTACTGCATTTCAGCCGCACAAACACATGACTATATCGGTTTTTACGAAAAAGAGGTTGATGCCCGAAGTGGCTTACAGTATCCACCTTTCTCACACGTCGCCACGCTATTACTACGCGGCAAAAATGAAAACGAGGTCATTGATGCTGCGAACACTATGGGTGGTCATCTGAAAATTTGGCAAACCGACGCGTTTCCAGAAGTAAAAATTTTAGGCCCTGCCCCTGCACCACTCTCAAAAATCGATGGTAAATTTCGGTGGCGTTTTCTCCTCCGAAGTAAAAATGTTGAAAAAATAAGTCAACTCCTTCAACGCTTAAATGATGATCTGCCACCTGCAATAAAATCAAACGCTATTGAATGTGTTATAGATATTGATCCAACCAATACTTTGTAATACTATATTAACCCGATGTGTAGGGAGAACTAAGCAGAATTACCCTGCACCATTTTAAAGGAATTAATCATATATGGGCAACCGGATATTTGAAAAACTTGCTGATACAGAGCTGCTTGCGAAAAGTCCTATTCTCGTTTTTGCCGCTGATCCACTTGCATCGGCAGGTATTAAAGGACTTGGACAGGTCCAACATCCAAAACCACATTATCGCACTCACGCTGAGTTTTTACAACTGCAACGCGACTTAGCTGCAGATGGGCAGCTTGATGGGCTTCTAATGACACCCGCGGACGCTGAAACATTGGCACTCGATGAAAACCTTTTTGAAAGCACGCCTATCACGCCTATTGTCCGAATGAATTCGGAAACCGCTATTTGGAACCCGCGTTTTGGTGTCTATACTTCGCGACCGTCAATGCCTTTTCAAACGGTGTTTCCAGAAGATATGCAACGGTATTGTGAAAACCTTATCGGTCCAGCATTGGATTGCCGAGTCAGTCTCGGATTATATTCAATTACCCTTAACAATGACCCTATTGTTGATGAGCGGATGTTACAGGCTTATGTGCAATTCGCCCATGTTGTCGGTGAAATTGAAGGATTCGATCATCTATTAGAGGTGTTTTTACCGAATGTAAAATTGCCGGGAATGGATGAAGAAAAACGAGGGATGTACGTTGCTGATTCTATCGTCCGCACGATGAGTTATCTCCGCAAACACCAACGTCCGCGGTTTATCAAAACTGCATACACAACTGCTGATGTTTGGACTGAATTATGCCAATTTGATACGACACTTGTGATCGGTGCTTTGGGCGGTCCGAGGCAAAATGCCCGTAGCACATTTGCCCTTGCACATAACGTTGTGCAGAACGGTGGCCGCGCCATCCTGTTTGGTCGTACTATCTTCGGTGAAGACGATCCTATTAGTTTTGTGCAATGCCTTCGTCGTGTGCTTGATAGGGAGTTTGATCCGCAGACTGCACATGCTGAATATCAGAAAAACCTCCGAACTCAGACACCATAGTGAAGGGACTTTTTTTCACAATCCCAATGCATTATTGACGGTAGGTGCGGTTTCGTAACCACACCATAGGTGTCAATTTAAGAAAAAACCTATGTTATTGTGAACACCTCTAAATACGTATGATTATGGAGGTTTGCCATATTTAGTCCCGTAGGGACGATATGTTTATAGAAAAACGTTGAACAACCCTCTTTAGTCCCGTAGGGACGATATGTAGAAAAAATATGTCGTTGGGGGACACATATCGTCCCTACGGGACTAAAGACATATGGACATCTCATATCTATAAACATATCGTCCCTACGGGACTGAAGACATTACTACAAAGGATTTATCCCTTAAATTGACACATAAGGTGCGGTTTCCTAACCGCACCCTGAGCGAGACAGATCCCATTAATTTGGTATAACTGAATTAATCACTTAATCTTCATACAGTTTGCGCTACAAAAGAATTGCTTGGACCGAACTCACGTTATCAATACATGTGCTCATCATGAGGGTCGGCAGCATCAGAGAAATCGGGCGGTTCTTCAATCTCTGTAATCAATGTCTCTGTAGTCAAGAGTAACCCTGCAATACTTGAAGCGTTTTGCAGTGCAGACCTTACAACTTTTGTCGGATCAATCACACCGTATTCCAGCATATCTCCGTATTCCTCTGTTGCCGCGTTGAATCCGTAGTTTCCTTCACCACCCTCAACTTGTGCAAGGACAACGGCACCTTCTAAACCAGCATTTTCAGCGATTGCACGGGTAGGAGCGCGTAGAGCTTCTCGGACAATGCTAAGACCTGTACTTTGGTCTCCCTCAAGTTCAAGAGTTTCAATTCCTGCAATAGCACGTAAGAGCGCCGTTCCTCCGCCAGGGACAATACCTTCTTCAATAGCAGCACGGGTAGCAGAGAGAGCATCCTCACAACGTGCCTTTTTCTCTTTCATTTCCACTTCAGTCGCCGCACCAACATTAACAACAGCAACACCGCCTGCCAGTTTTGCAAGACGTTCTTCAAGTTTTTCACGATCATAATCAGAGGTTGTGTCTTCAATCTGTGTGCGTATTTGTGCGATCCTACCGTCAATGCTCTCTTTTGCGCCGAAACCTCCCACAATAGTGGTGTTATCTTTGTCAATCGTAACGCGTTGAGCGGTTCCCAACATGCCGACAACGATATTTTCTAAACGGATGCCAGCGTCTTCAGAAATAACTTGACCCGCTGTCAAGATAGCAATATCTTCCAACATCTCTTTACGTCTATCACCGAATCCTGGTGCCTTCACAGCTGCAACTTGTATTACTCCACGCAGTTTATTCACGACTAATGTAGATAAAGCCTCGCCTTCTACATCCTCAGCAATAATTAACAAGGGGCGACCGAGTTGTAATACCTTTTCCATAATCGGTGCAATGTCTATTACTGCACTGATTTTCTCTGTATTGATGAGAATAAATGGGTTCTCCAATTCAACGCCCTGCGCTTCCATGTCTGTAACAAAATGAGGCGATAGGAATCCTCGGTCAAATTGCATTCCTTCAACAATGTCAACGGTGGTTTCAGAGGTTCTGCCCTCTTCAATAGTGATAGCACCGTCATTTCCAACCTTCTCAATTGCGTCTGCTATAAGGGTGCCGATATTACTATCATTGGCAGGATCATTGGCTGCAATTGATGCTACCTGTAAGATTTCGTCATGTGTGTTAACTTCACGACTTTGGGCAGCGATCACACTCACAACCGCGTTTACGCCTTTGTCAATGCCAATTTTCAACTGCATTGGGTCAGCCCCTGCGGTAACATTTTTCAAACCTTCATGCAGGATTTCCTGCCCTAACAATGTAGCCGTAGTTGTTCCATCACCAGCAACATCGTTTGTTTTCGTAGCAATGGATTCCAGCAATTGGGCCCCCATATTTTCATACGGGTCTTCAAGTTCAATTTCTTTTGCGACGGTGACACCGTCACATGTTACCAGCGGTGCGCCGAAAGATTTTTGGATAACCACATTACGGCCCCGTGGACCGAGTGTGACTTTTACAGCGTTGGCGAGTGTATCGGCGCCGCGTTTGAGTGCTACCCTCGCCTCCTCGTCAAAGATTATTTGCTTTGCTGGCATTAAATTCCTCCGCAAATGATTCTAAAATGGTTTTTCGTTTATGTATAATTGAGATGCTTAAATTATAGCATGTATGAAACGTAAAGTCAATTTTTAGTGTTTTCTAACAGAACCTTAAATTTGCAAAAAAATGTGTTCTGTAGGTATAATACCAAATTAATTGGATTTATCTTCTTTTCTTGGTATTAGGAGCGTTTACAAAACGCGCCTACCGAGAGGAATAGCGTTAATTTGGTATAATTTAGCAGTTGTTGATACCGCTAAGGCATTATTTTCACACCTACAGAATACAAACTATTGAATATCAAACTATAGATTATTAACGTCCAAATGATTGCTTCAAGCTTGCCCAAGTGAGGGACAATTTTTGAACAGGATGAACATCAAGTGATCCTTCACCTAATGAAATTGCTGCAATAATGGGAACTGACCCTAATTCCAAAGAGACAGCATCAATTGAGATAATCTCTGTATTTGGATGTGGATTTTCCCATTTCGTGGTAATCAATCCAGCTTTGTTGCAAGCCGGTTTTTCGTTTGCTGTCCACCCCCATACAGAATTCTCATCCTGAAAAGCTTTTTCTATATGACACCAATCATGGGAATTAAAACCTGTCGTCATCTCAAGGGTTTCCTGTTTCCCGCCTTGGTAATTCATAACAAACTTGTAACTCGGTTCCCTGGCATGTGACCAACCGGTAGCATGGAAAAAGTAGATAGATTTTGCTACACCACCGACAGTAATGTCATTAACAACCTTCGGCCATTGCTTCTGAGGATTCCCGAAGAGGACAATACCCCCATCTATAATCTTGAATTTAACCTTTTTGTCGGGTCCCTCAAACTCTGCAACCTCACCAATCGGAAGAAGCGAGTAGGTGTTGTCACCTGCGTTTAGTGTCCACCACTGATGGCCTACAAATTTGGTGTTTGCGTAAGGTTCAAGGTCAATAGGTACAAATTCTTCTAACGCAAATGTTTGTCCCACATAAAGAAGTGTTACTGCACAAAGCAGTGCAATGATCAAATACAACTTATCTAACTTCATGAACAGATACCTCCAATGATATTATAGTAGATTATACAATTAACTATATGATCGGCGCGCATACAAAACGTGCCTATAAACGAGTACCTACTTGTTTATATGTTGCACTGTAGTATAGCCACGATTGCAAACAGTGTCAACAAATTTAGGATCTATTCATTTTTTTGGGAAGGCACCGCCGGTTCCACATACAATGTCTTTTCGTGCGTGTAGTGGACATAACCTGCAACATTGCCTTTACGTTTCACGACATAGCGTGCCCAGGTATAGTCTACGGGGACGTAACTGGAATGATGTGCTTTGCTGTAGTAGGCAGCGAGTTGTGCGGCTTGTAATAAGGTAGGCATTGGGATGTCGGGGCGATTTTCTGGGTTACGGATAATGACATGCGAGCCATGAATCTGCTTGGCATGAAGCCACATATCACGGGGTTTGGCTATCTGGCGTAAAAGCAAATCATTAGATTGACTATTACGACCAACGTAGATATGAAAACCGTTGGTAGAGATATACTTACGATAGGGACCTTCACTGATTTCCTTTTGCTGTTTGTTTCGTTGCTGCGTTTTCAGATACCCATTTTCAATAAATTCAGCATGGAGACGACTTAATGCCTCAAGCGTCTCCGCCGATTCTACTTTAACTTCATAGGAATTTAAAACTTCTTGTTCTGCTTCAAGTTCAGCAAGCCGCTGTTGTATTTGAGAATATCCGCGTTTTGCTTTGGTGTATTTTTTGAAATAAGTTTGGGCATTATCGGAAGGCGTTAACTCAGGATTCAGCGGAATTGTTAGTGTTTCAAGTTCAGGGCTATAATAATTTTGTAATGAAACTTGTTTTTCTCCACGCGTAATCTTATTAAGATTTGCAAGTATCAGTTCGCCTTGAATGCGATAATCTTCAGATTTTTCTGCCCGTTCCAAATCTTCACATAGCTTTTTCTCTTTTCGCTGCAAAAGATTTTTCTGTTTTTCCAACGCTTGTCTCAACGTGTGTTTTTCCGATGCCTTGTTTTCTTTCAAAGTGATTGCATTATAATAAGTTGTAAGTGCTTCGCTCATTGAGTCAAAAGTTTGAGAGGTGGCATTTGGAAATTGGTGTAATGGCATTGGCGAGGCAGCTAAAGGATTCTCACTGTCCATAAGCAATTGTGGTGAGGCGTGACTCGGATCAAAGCATGCAATTACTTGTTGGTATGCCTCCCATAGTTCTGTCTTTTCCGCACGTGCGACTATCTCCTTCGCGAGCGTTGGACTAAGTCCGTCAATCTCATTAAAAAGAGATTTCCAAGTCACGCCCGATGTCCGAAAAAGTTCTGTAAATGTCCCTTTCTCCAGAGTCAGCGGATCTAACTTTTCTTGCTGCGGTGGCAATGAGTATGTTTCACCGGGCAAAACCTCTCTATATCGACTTACTGTTTCGTCAATATGTTTTAGACATTCCAAAATTCTATTATCGGTTGTGTCAATCAGAATGATATTGCTGTGTTTTCCCATAAACTCAGCGATGATTGCTTTCGGAGGTGGTTGAATTGGTTCATCAGATTTGGGATGAACGGTGATTTTCAAAATCCTATCCCAACCGAGTTGTTCAACTTCGGTGATAGTACCGTGTTTGAGATGTGTCGAAAGAAAATCAGCGAAATAGGACTGTTTTTGTCCTGGAGGAGGCTTCTGAATAAGATGCGCGCGGGCATGCACAGAATGAGCAGATAAACTAAACCAGTGAGTTTGTGCGCCTTGCCCAATCTTAAATGAAAATGTGGTCGGGTTTGCTTGTTCAATGTGCCGAATTGTACCACTAATAAAAGTTTGGCGAAATTCATGGGTAATGATGCGAAGGGCTAAACTGTCAAAAGACATGGGAGGAATCTCTCTTTGTGGATTTCTAACAAATGATGAAGTAACGCACTTATCAAGTTAAAGATTTCCGATTTTGATCTGGCATTAAGGTACGTGTTCCTAATGGTACCGCTTCAAATCAGGCACTATCCTACGAAGTTGTTTCTGAATCTCTGATGGAACGCGTGGATTAAATGGACCTCCGGTGCCCGCTTCAATATCGTCAAAACCACTTAAAATCATCGCTTCAACAACGGCAGAATAATTATAGACCCGCTCGTTCATAAAACGGATCTCTTCAAGTGGTGCTATGTCTGCCTCAATGCGTGCAGAGGTTTCGTAATCACCACGACGTTGGGCGTTATTGATTTCGTCTGAAGCGCGCGCATAAGCAACCGCAATACCGGAAGTATGCCCTTTTGTGCCGAGTTTCGCAGGAAGCGTGCACCTGTCACCGATACCCCACATCACAATCCCATTATCGCCAATGCCTTCAATGAGTGGTTGTACATCTTCTTCATCAGTTCCGATTTTTACGCCGATAAAATGCGGAGAATCGTTCAACAACCGAATGACTGCTTCTAAGTCACGCTTTTGCCGAAAATAGTAAATAAAACGCGCGGCACATCTACTGCCATGGTTGTCTGCAAATTTCATATATTCTTCATAAATACCTTCCGGATTGGATATTCCTGTTAGCGGCATTAGCAGATATGCGTCAGGTGGCCTGTTAAGTTCAGATTGTGCTTCAATAAGTTGTCCTGCCTGCCGAATCGGATTCGGCACGATTCCGGATATAAGGATACCGTCATCACCCATCTGCTGTCCTGTTTTCTCAATGAGTCGTAACTGCTGTGTTTCAGCGATATGGTGTATTAGACTTGTGCCTGCTATTGCGATAACACGTTTCCGTCCATCGTCAAGGTAGTTGTTAGTCATCAAATAGTCAATATTCTTTGCATGCCCAACATAATCAATCTTGTTCTCTTTGAAAGGAATAATCGGAATTGCTGTAACCGAATTTAGAGCGTCCAAAAGTTGTGGTAATGCTAATGGCATAAGTTTCTCCTTATTAAAACTTTTTCTTTAGAACGAGGACAGCTGTTAGTGCACCTTTGGACATATCAGTTTGCAAATCTATTTCGAAAGAACGGGACTGTTGCTGTTTTGCGTTCCAACGTTTCGTAGTAATACGCGCTTCCACCGCACTAAAAACGTGGTTTAAAATCACCAAACCCAAGATTGTCCGCGCGCTTTGAAATGTGTCATTCGCTTTTTGTCTCAAGTCAAAAGCGTCCAGTCTATATTTCGAATCAAACTCAATAGTGCTATCTCGTTCATTTTTCAATGATGGATCTAGGTCTTTCCAGTACCACTTACCTGTTCGGGTTCGGGTTTGCTCAGAATCGTAGACATGGTTCCAGTTTTCATATTGTGTGGCATGCTCAAAATCTTCAATCGGATCCCATGCTTCAAAATTACCTGGACCTTCGAAAATAATGTTTTGTCTAACAACTTCGCGGTATTCATCACGAGTGTTCATGGCACTGTTTCGTAAAACAAAATAGGTTACAAGCAGACCGACCTCTGCAGCCGTATAGATATAACCGTGCTTTGCGCCAGTATAGAGTTGTCCCATTCCGGGAATAGCAAGAGAATAGAGAAATGCTTCATTTGGTGATTTGCGGGGAGCAAAGTTATTATTTACTGTTGTAGAAGTAATAGGTTGATTCTCAAGCGTGCGGGTTCCGAGAGCAGAATCTAAATAGAAATTTGTTAATGGATCCGCGTGGGATTCATTTGATATTAGACATATTACAGACAATAGAGAGAAAAATATAAAAAACGTAAGGTTGGATTTCACTTTTACTGTTTTCCTGTTAAAAAATTAAAAGACAACGACACCCGTTGCTTCAATAAGCCGTGCTTGACTTGGGCCAAAGCGGGGGCCATAAGTTATGTCTAAATTGAATAAATACACTTTTACCCCAATACCGTAGGTAAGATAATCGGTTAAGTCAGGCAGATTAATTCCTGGCTCAGATTTGTAGCCAATCCGTAATGCCAATAAGTTACCAAGCCAGTATTCTAAGCCAAGATTCTTTTGCAAGTGCCGCCATTCAAATGCGCGAACCCCTACACCCCTATCGGAGAGCAGCTGTTCTCGGGTAAGTTTTTCGGCACGGTCTATGTTAAGCCGTTCTAAATCTGCATCTAATTCTGCTTCATTTTCAGACAACTTATCAATATATGCAGAGATTCCACTAACAAAACGAAGATGGTTAAACCTATCATGATAAAGACTCATGGAAGTACCAACTCTAAGCATTCTCGGTAATGGATCTGCTTGGTTTTCATCAATAAAAGAGATACCAGGTCCTACATTCTGTATTACTATTCCCACAGTTGTAGGCACAAAATCAAATGGAAGAAGATATTGCATTCCTAAATCAACCGCATAAGAACTTCCGGTCTCCCTGCCAAGTACCATCCGAATCATCTTACCATTAATACCTGCTGCCAAAGAGTCCGTTATAGTATCCGCATAAGAAAATGTCAAGGCCATATTCGTCCCAAGACTTTCCTCGCGAAGGACATCAGGTGAATCACTTGTAACGGAGATAGTCCCTTGCCCTTGTAACTGAAGTGTGATTCCAACAGTCCCCGCATCTCCCAACGGCATTGCTCCCGAAATGAAAGTGTAATATAACCCTTCACCCGCTTCACCAAAAGGTGCGCTATAGTCTGTGTAAAACATAGAGGCTTGCGCCCCTTTTTTGCCAGAACGTAATTTGCTGTCTGGCATCTCCGCCAAACCACTTGGATTCCAAAGTGATGTGGTCACATCACCTGACATGGCGGAAAATGCATCACCCAAGGCTCTTGCACGAGCACCACCGCCTAAGTTCAATATTTGCGCACCTGTTCTACCAGGACCTGCAAAAACTGTGGTTGGCACTAAGAAAATTACTGATAAAAGTAATGCGAAATATCTAATCATAAAAGTACGCCAGAATATCATAGGACCTGCGTTGGTAACTCTATGAAAACAGCGCCCCCTCTTTGCTTGTATTTGTTAACATTCTATTATAACATACATTTTAACGTAAATCACCTTATCAGGTTTACTTTGATTGTGTAAAATATGAAATTTCTGAACAGTAATTTCATCAGGGTTATTTAGTTTTAAGAGCTTTCCGTTATTAAGGTTACTCAAAGTTAGGACCTCAGGTCGGTAGGTGCGGTTTCCTAACCGCACCTACCGACCTGGGGTATATAGCAGGTGTCCAAAATTCGTCCGAAAAACCGAAAACTAAATAACCCAGTGAAGAACTTGTTGCTATCCATCTTGGACTGTGCTAAAATAGAGCATAGGAGGTATCACCTTATGGCATATTTTATTACTGATGAATGCATTGGGTGTATGCAGTGTTTATGGAATTGTCCGGTTGAGGCGATTACTGGTGATCGCAATAAGTTACACATTATAGACCCGAATGTGTGTATTGATTGCAGTGCATGCGGAATGGTATGCCCGGTGGAAGCAATTCGTGACCAATTCGGTGAAGTGTGTAAATTCATCAAACGCCCCTCACATCGCCCCATTGCTGTTATCTATGAGGAACTCTGTTCTGGATGTGATTTCTGTGTGCAAATCTGTCCGTGGGAATGCCTTGAAATTATAGATCCGATAACAAACGAACATGCTGACAGTTTCTTTGGTATCTGTGAACTTGTGAAACCGAAGGATTGTGTCGGTTGTCTGCTGTGCGAAGAGGTTTGCATCAAAGATGCTATCCGAGTCGAATCGCCCGTGTTGTTGGAACTTGCTGAGGCTGCTGACTGAGATTTACCGATACGCTAATTAAATCAATAAACAAAGAACCCCAACCCGTTTGTTATGGGTTGGGGTTCTTTGTAGAAAATACCCCCGACGAGATTTGAACTCGTGTCGCCGCCGTGAAAGGGCGGTGTCCTTGGCCAGGCTAGACGACGGGGGCATATAGAAAACAGATGAGCCGTACAGGAATCGAACCTGTGACCCCCTGATTAAAAGTCAGGTGCTCTATCCTGCTGAGCTAACGGCTCAAATCACAATATATTATTGTACACTCATTTTGGGCAAATGTCAAATTAAAATGCAAAACTTTTGAAGGTGTATTATGGAAAAGTTTAGCGAGGCATTTCTACCAGAGCGGGTCGCCCAATGTTACAATCTGATTTCTATCCGGTCCGACAGAGATAATCGGGATTGGCACCTTGAGATAATCAGCAACATACTTGATGTAGTCTTTAGTGCGCTGTGGAATATCTTCAGCGGAGCGAGCTTCAATCAAAGGTTGTTCCCATCCGGGCAATGTTTCATAAACTGGTTCACACTCTTCCAAAACTTTCAGACTGCTTGGGAAGGTGGTTGTCTCTTTACCTTTATATCGATATGCCACACAGACTTGTAGGTCAGCAAGCGTATCAAACACGTCGAGTTTTGTGAGTGCAATGGCGGTTAATCCGTTAATGTGTGTTGCGTATCGGAGTGCTACAAGGTCAAGCCACCCACAGCGTCTCGGTCGCTGCGTTGTTGCGCCGTATTCCTTACCGATTTTTCGAATTTCCTCATCCAGATCGGGCGGCATTTCAGTTGGAAATGGGCCGCCACCGACGCGCGTAACATACGCTTTTGAAACACCTAAAACTTCACCAATGACTTTTGGTCCAATACCGAGTCCTGTGCATACCGCACCTGCTGTACAGTTAGACGAAGTGACGTAAGGGTACGTGCCAAAATCTATGTCAAGCATTGTTCCCTGTGCGCCTTCAAACAAAATCCGCTTTTCAGCAGCGAGTACTTCGTGCATGAACGCAACCGTATCTGTAATGTATGGTGCAATTCGTTCAGCATAGTTATAGTAAGTTTCAAGCAGAGTATGTCGAGTAACGTCACCTACTTGGAGCGCATCTGCTTTGGTTTCAAGGTTGTAATCAAGTTTCTTTTGGAAATGGTCAAATTCCAGCAGATCTCCGACACGAATACCTGCGTGTCGATTCATCTTATCGGAATAGGTTGGTCCGATACCGCGCGAAGTCGTACCGATTTTCGTAGCACTACCCATCTGTTCCCACTGTTCAACGGTCTTGTGGTAGGGCATAATGAGATGCGCGCGATCACTTATCTTCAGATTTTTACTACCGACTTCAACACCCTGTGCCTGCAATCGGTCGATCTCACCGAAAAGCGTTTCCAAATTGATAACGACTCCGTTGCCGATAACATTTACGGTGTTAGGTCTGAGGATGCCAGATGGGATCAGATGCAGGATAAACGTCTTGTCGCCGAGGACAATGGTATGTCCGGCGTTATCACCGCCTTGATAGCGCGCGACAACATCCGCGTGTTCAGCGAACACATCGGTGAGTTTCCCTTTACTTTCATCACCCCATTGGGCACCTAAGATAACAATGTTTGACATACAAATCCTATCCCATTTCGTAGGGCATCAGTGTATAAACTTCTATTCCACCGAATGCACGAAAAATTAACGTTTGGAGAATTGGAACCGTGCGCGTGCGCCTTTCTGCCCGTATTTCTTACGTTCTACCATCCGTGGGTCGCGTGTTAGAAACCCAGCTTTTTTCAACGTAGGTTTCAACGATTCATCAGCTTTAACGAGTGCGCGTGCCAGGCCGTGCGAAATAGCACCGGCTTGACCGGTATTCCCACCGCCACGGACATTCACGCGGATTTCAAATTCACCGCTTCGTTCAACGTGCTCAATCGGTCGGCGGGCAGCTTGCACATGGTCAGAGCGGTCGAAGTACTCCTCAATGGGTCTTTTATTGACGATAATGCCGCCTTCGCCCCCCGGAATAATTCGAACACGTGCTACAGAAGTCTTACGTCTGCCTGTTCCCCAATATTGTTCAATAGCCATATTTTCCCTCAACTGTTAGAAAGTTAAAACTTCCGGCTGTTGTGCCTGGTGTGGATGGTTTGGACCTGTATAAACCTTTAAGCCCTTCATTAATTTTGCCCCGAGACTATTTTTGGGCACCATCCCTTTGACAGCAGCCGTGATAATAAATTCTGGGCTGCGTTCCATCTGTTCATTGAACGTTCGATATTTATCACCACCAGGATAACCGCTATGTCGGAAGTATGTTTTCTGCTCAGCTTTATTTCCGGTGACAACGACTTTTTCAGCGTTAATCACAGCAACACGATAGCCTAAATCCGCGTGTGGTGTAAAACCGGGGTCGTGTTTCCCTCTTAGTACTTGCGCGATTTGGGATGCCAAGCGTCCAAGCACTTGTCCTTCCGCATCCACGACGTACCACTTTATCTGTTTATCGGATTTAGGAAAATAGGTTTTCGTTTTCAATACCATAATTCTTAACCTTTTTAGAGAATACTTCGTTCCCTATATGAAAGTTTGTTCACATGTGTAATTGTATTATACTATAAAAAACACGAGTTGTCAAAATAAAATGCGTCTGTCCTAACCTGAAAATGCGGAAATTGCGTCTGTCTCACATACGATATACAAAAATGCCCAAAAAGAAAAAGCTGTTACACAAAAAATGTCTATGTTGTATATGAACTTTAAATAAATATTTCGGTAATGTGACGAGGTTAGGAAGAAATCAACGGTATGAATGCCTGTTGGCATTCCCAGCCTTGCCAGCAGCAGGTGTACATCTTTGCTGGCGAGGTTTCCTAACCTCGCCAAATTACCCAATTTATTTTTTAATCTTCATGAAGTTTGTGCTACAGGACCGATAACAATGTCAAAGTAATTCTAAAATCTACTATATGAAGGGATAATCCGCGAAATCTGCGAAATCCGATAAATCCGCGATTCAGACAGAACAATTGACATTTAATCCAACACATAGTAGAATAAACACAACGTTAAAATGATTTGGCTCATGTATAATTTTAATGCAAAGTTTTTTAAAATCGTTTAGACTTTAGGGTATGGATTTCCCAATAATAGACCTCATAGATGAAGAACAAGCGACTGCTTGGTTGCTGAAACATTTCCACCCCGAAGGTTTACACTGTCCACATTGCAGTGCGGACGTGGAGGAGGCACGTCTCTTTGGTAGAACCCGGAAAAGCCATCTGCAAATCTATCGGTGTTTTTCTTGTGATGGTGTCTACAATCTTTATAGTGGCACGGTTTTCCAGCAGAAGCAGTTGACACCTC
>PYJA01000018.1 GCA_003635185.1 Candidatus Poribacteria bacterium
TTTATAGATAAACGTCTTGGAACCCTCTTTAGTCCCGTAGGGACGATATGTGTAGAATAAACACACAAGATAAACATATCGTCCCTACGGGACTAAAGAAATGGGGGCAATCCTGATCTATAAACATATCGTCCCTACGGGACTGAAAAGGGGACACTCCAATCACAATGCATATTAATGATAGTTAAAAACACTTCAGCATAAACCTGAAGCTATTTTTATTCATGCAATTCTGCAATATGATAGATCAATGGTAGATCAACACTATATTCTCATAAAACTGAAGTACTAAAAAATGGCGAAGGTATTGTAAAAAAATATCAACTCTTTTTTATAATATGTCCATATTCGGTGCATTAAAAAGCACCTCCGACGTAATCCGCGCGAACGCGAATTTTTACGTCTACAAGTAATTATATAGTACTTATGTAACGGATGTCAAAAAAAAAAAAAATGCAGTAATTTTGAATTTTAATGTTATTTTTGGAAAAAAGTCCGAATTTGAGTGAATTATAGCAAATTTTTACCCTTAAACACATTCTTAACACGCTGAAATTCTCACCAGCCACCCCTCTGATTTTAGATAGACTCTTGTGTCCAGCGTTCAATTTTCTGAATCGCGGATGACGCGAAGGGCACGGAAAACGCGGAAAGGGGCGTTGGCAATGCCCAGTCGTTTTTCAGATTCTTGTAGCGTCCTCTTCCAGATTGCGCTTTGTGGCACAAACTAAAAGTTTATGCTACAGTTGTTTGTTGTCTGAATGGGGCGAGGTTAGGAAACCTCGCCAGCAGAAAACCGACAGCGGACCAAACACCCCATCCGCGTAATCCGCGTCATCCGCGTAATCCGTGTCCTCCGTGATTCTGACAGGAGAGAAAAAAATCCGCGTCATCCGGGGAATGCCTAAAGACGAATGCGCATATGGCATTCGCCATGATTCATACCGTTGATTTGGTGTCCTCCGCATCATCCGCGATTCAGACCCACATGCCAAAACTGGACACACCCATTTAACTTGCGAACTTGCACAAAGTCAATAAAGCGTGATATAATTTGAGATTATGTGAGAATCGGTATAGAATGGAGGTAAGAACTCCGTTTGGCTAAAGGGGAGAACATGAAACAGATTTTAACAATTGCAGGCTCAGATTCTGGTGGGGGTGCGGGGATACAAGCGGATATCAAGGCAATTTCGGCAAACGGTGGTTTTGCTATGTCCGCGATTACCTCTGTAACAGCACAGAATACGGTTGCTGTTACAGAGGCGTTTGACCTGCCAATTCCGCTGATTGATGCCCAACTGGATGCTGTTTTTACAGATTTTGAAGTGGCAAGCGTCAAAACGGGGATGCTCTCATCGTCAACGATTGTGAAAACGGTGGCACGGAAGTTACGCGAATATACGCCGGAGGCAATCGTAGTAGACCCTGTAATGATTTCTAAAAGCAAGTTTCCACTGTTGAAAGCAGAAGCTATCAATAGCCTAAGACATGAATTAATTCCGATTGCTACCGTAATCACACCGAATGTCTACGAGGCAGAACTGCTTTCACATCAGGAAATCCAAACTATTGATGATGCGAAAACGGCAGCGAAAACTATTGCTAACCTCGGTTGTAAGGCAGTGCTTGTGAAAGGTGGGCATCTTGATGATGAAAAAGCGATAGATGTGTTTTATTGCAATGGAAAGTGGTCATTTTTTGAGGCGGATCGGATAGAGACGAAAAACACACACGGCACAGGATGTACCTACTCTGCTGCGATTGCAACGCATCTGGCACTTGGAAAGGGCTTAATTGCGGCAATTGATGATGCAAAAACGTACATTACGCATGCTATCCAACACGCGTTAGATATCGGCAAAGGACATGGACCGACAAATCATTTCTATTTTTTGACCTAATCATAAAGGCTTTCGTCCTGCAAAACCGCTCTCAATCTCATGCCAATAACGGATCTCCCTTTCTCCATACCGCCAGCAGAGATAGACCTCTTTTCCATCGCGCATGTGCGGAAAATCTATTAAGGCAGGATCAAGTCCTTTCAGATGGCATCCACGGTGTTGGATACGTTCAACGATCTCTCTGAACTGATCTCCGGTTTGCATTAGCAAAAGTGCGTTTTTGCCGCCGCCGTTAGATGGAATCACCTCTAAGAAAGGTGTGAGTTCGGCGTGTAATTTTTCCAATTCTTCTTTCAATTCCAATAATGCTGAGATGTCCGTAATCAATTCAGGAATACATTCATTTGCTTCTTCAACTGTAAAATATCTTTTTTCTTGCACTGGTAGGTCTCCTCGTCATTTTATTCTCAATTTATACGAATTCAGAAAAGATGTCAAGAATCAAAATCAATTTGGGCATGAAAAAAGTCGTCAATTTCATAGAAAAATGCTATAATATTGGTAAAAATACAAACATGTTGGCACTCACTTGTAAGCATGCTGTTAATAAGGACTGTAAATAGATAGACATAACTACTGTCCTCAGACTTCTACTATGAGGAATTTAATGAACCTACAAAAACCGATCCTGAATTATATTAACAATACATGGCACGAATCTGTGGCAGCCGACCTACTTGATGTTACAAATCCAGCAACGGGTGAGATTTTGACTCAAGTCCCGTTGTCACCGGATGATGAAGTGCATCAGGCGGCGACAGCCGCCGCATCTGCGCTTGACGCATGGCGCCGTACTCCACCTGTCGAGCGTGTTCAATACTTGTTTAAATTAAAAAATCTTTTAGAAGAAAATATAGATGACATCGCGCAAACAATTACGATGGAGTGTGGAAAAACAATTGCAGAAGCGAAAGGTGAAATGCGGCGCGCTATTGAAAACGTTGAGGTGGCATGCGGTATTCCTACGCTGATGCAAGGCACAAATTTGGAAGACATCGCTACCGGTATTGACGAATTTATGATTCGCCAACCCGTAGGTGTCTGTGCTGTGATTGCGCCTTTCAATTTTCCTGGAATGATAACTTTCTGGTTTCTGCCTTACGCTATCGCTTGCGGGAATACTTATATCGTCAAACCTTCCGAAAAAGTGCCGCTTACCATGCAAAAGGTGTTCCAACTCCTTGAACAGACAGGACTCCCACAAGGTATTGTCAATCTTGTCAATGGTGGGCAAAAGACTGTAGATGCTATTTTGGAGCATCCCGAAATCCGCGCTATCAGTTTTGTGGGTTCAACTGCTACTGCGAAAGCGATTTATGCGAAAGCTGCCGCAAATGGCAAACGGGTTCAGTGTCAAGGCGGTGCCAAAAACCCATTAATTGTCCTACCTGATGCTGATCCACAGTTCACTGCAAACGCTACTGCAGATAGTGCGTTTGGATGTGCCGGGCAGCGATGCCTCGCTGCGTCGCTTGCGTTTGCCGTTGGCGGCGCACAGAACTGGTTTCCTAAAGCTATTAGCGATATTGCTACAGACAGAGTTGTCGGAAACGGGTTAGAAGAAGGTGTGCAGATGGGACCCGTCATCACAGATGAAAGCAGGAAGCGGATTGAGGGAATAATTCAGACCGGTATAGATGCGGGCGCACGGGTTCTCGTTGATGGCAGATACCCGAACATCAGTGGATATGAAAACGGAAACTTCATTCGTCCAACTGTTCTCGGCAATATTGACCCACAAGGAGAGATTGCGAAAACCGAAATTTTTGGCCCCGTATTAGGACTCATCCATGTTGAAACGATAGACGATGCTATCTCACTTATCAACAGCGGTAGTTATGGCAATATGGCATGTTTGTTCACAAGCAGTGGGGCATCAGCGCGCAAGTTTCGCTATGAAGCACAGATAGGAAATATCGGCATTAATATCGGCGTTGCTGCACCGATGGCGTTCTTCCCGTTCAGCGGTTGGAAAGATAGTTTTTTCGGTGATTTGCACGGGCAGAGCTGGGATGCCGTTGATTTCTTTACGCAGAAAAAGGTTGTTGTGGAGAGATGGAATTAGCGCGTATAATGACAATTTCAATGTGTTGTCTGAAGTTTTTGGCATGTGTGTTGTCTGAATCTCGAATAACGCGAATGACGCAGAAGAACGCGGATTACCTTCGTTTTGCACACACGTTCATTACAAGAAATGCATCTTGATGTACCAAGTCAGTAATCCGCGTAATCAGTGATTCGGACAATACACATGCCAAAATACTTACACATCCGTGTATAGGTGTTTAACTTGATACATATTCATATCTGTAGTATAATTTGGACAGGACATTGAAGGGGCAACGTCTAAAGGAGGTGTAAGATGAAATTGAACGATATAAAAAACGAAAACTGCATTGACACCATGAAAGTGATGAGTGCTGAGTTCGTTGACCTCGTTGTAACTTCGCCTCCCTATGACGATATGCGAGAATATGAAGGATACAGGTTAGAGGGATTTGAACAAATTGCTATTGAGCTGCTCCGAGTTATAAAGACTGGTGGTGTGGTCGTATGGGTCATTGGCGATCAAACGATAAAAGGAAACGAGACGGGCACTTCATTTCGCCAGGCACTTCATTTCAAAGAAATCGGATTTAACCTGTTTGATACAATGATATACTTGAAACCGCCCAGAGGAGCAGTTGGCAATAATAAAACTTACTGGCAATCGTTTGAGTATATGTTCGTGTTTAGCAAAGGGCAGCCGAAAACAATCAATCTGATTAAAGATAGGAGAAACAAGGAATCACGTAAGGGAGATACTGGCACTAAACGCTTACCTGATGGGTCTTTATTGAAATTAAATCGAGAGGGCTACGGCGATTACGGAAGAAGAACGAATGTCTGGGAATATATGATTGGAAACGGACACTCAGCATCGGATAAAATTGCACATAAACACCCAGCTATATTTCCAGAGCAATTGGCACAGGACCACATACTTTCTTGGAGTAATCCAGGCGATTTAGTATACGACCCATTTCTAGGTAGTGGCACTGTCGCGTTAATGGCTGAGTTAAATGATAGAAATTATCTTGGCAGTGAGATAAACGTGAATTACTGCGAAATTGCTAAAGAAAGATTACGAAGGAATCGTGCCTCCGCAAAGCAACTACAATTATTGGAGGCATAATGTGGCTCAAGAAGCAAAACCCCGCATTTGTAAGGAGTGCGGGCAACTCAAGCCAATAGACGCTTTTGAACGAAACCGTCCAGACGTTTGGCGGAGCGAATGTAAAGAATGTCGTAAGAATAGTAAGCCTTTTCCCAGCATACCTAATAAAGCAAAACGGGAATATGAAGCTAAGCACCCTAAACCCCAAATAGGCGATGAGTTTTACTGTAGGGTTTGTGAAAAAACTATAACTATTCAGACAACCAGAGATGTAAATTTAGATCACGACCATCAAACAGGAAAGATAAGAGGTTATATTTGCAACAGATGTAACACGGGACTCGGCAATTTTAGAGACAATATCTCCCACCTCAAACGGGCTATACAGTGGTTGAAAGGAACACTTAGTTTTTTGTTTTAATGAGTAAAAAAATCTGTGATTGTCAATCCAAAATCGCCCAATAACAACGCCTCTCTGTTATGAAATCAAAATCAAGCACATCACTACTCATTTCAGTTGTTTTACACCTCATCATTGGCATCATCGGTTTCTTTTTCTGGTTTAGCACTGTACCAAGTCACGATGCAGACAGTATTGATGCAATCTTCACCGCTGTGGAAGAACCAAAAGCGAAACGGATAACACCACCAAAACGTCCTCAAATCCGCCACCAAACTTCGCAGAATACCAGTCAACCGCAGCTGAAGATATTGACGAGCAATCAACCCGTAACACACCGTGGTGTTGTCTCTGCTGAAGAACCGTCTGCGTTTGAACCTCTTGAAAAAGTCAATTTGGGTGAAGGGCTTGCCCCTGGTCCGGCTGCTATCAAATTTGAAGGAGCCCCTCGTATACAGAGAGGGGTTGAACAACCTATTAAGAAACAGAAGAAAGTTCCTGAACGTTTTAAGAGTCGGTTGGTTAAGTTTATTGAAGCACAAGAGGGGCCACAACGTATCGTCTATTGTGTTGACCTTTCTGCCAGCATGCAGAATTTGCAGGATCGGAAGTTGAAAAAAGTTGTGGACATCATGCGAGATTCGCTAACCTTCCTTGAATTACACGATAGTTTTAACATTATGGCGTTTAGCACCGAGTTAATTGCCTATCAGAATAAGTTTGTGGCTGTGACTGAAGAGACGGTAGATGCATCGTCAGCGTATTTGGCGGATATTAAATCACAAATCCGGACAAAAGGCACCGACCACGATATGCTTACCGTATTGATGGAGACTGCTAAAACTTCACCAACAATCGTTGTTCTGTTTAGTGATGGAATTCCGACAAGTATTACGCAACCAGACCTTACGTTGATAGGCAGCCATGCCGAAGGAAACGGAAAGGTTTTTGCGATGGGCATCGGCATGGCTCCGAATTTTCCCGGTGCGGTGATGCTAAAGCAGCTGAGTATTGTGAGTAAAGGCGATTTTTGGCTTGTTGATAGGTAGGGTTAAGATTAGGAATCTTGGGACAAAAGGAAAACTGCATGCAGGAAATAAGCGTCAAGCGTGCCGAAGAAATTGCAGAAGGTTTATTTCCCCACCAAGTGGAAGGCATAGCATTTCTATTGGGCCGCCGCCGTGCTCTCCTTGCCGATGATATGGGTTTGGGCAAAACTCGTCAGTCCATCATCGCGATGGTTGAAGCAGAACCGGAAGGTCCTTACCTCGTAATATGTCCTGCTTCTATCAAAAGGAATTGGGCACGCGAAATCGAAATCGTTTTCCCAGATGTCGAACCTGCAATTGTAGGTCCTGCCCCACTCCCCTCCACAGACCATAACGGTTGGATTATTATCAATTATGAAATTCTCGGTAAAAATCTCGATCAACTGCTTGCGTTTGACTGGAAAGGCGTTGTTTTTGACGAAGCACATTACCTGAAGAATTATCAGAGCCAGCGAAGTAAAAACGGTGCCAAACTTGTTGAATCTATTGAGAATGATCCCGTTGTCCATGCACTGACTGGTACTCCGATGACAAGTCGCCCTCGCGATCTTTTCCCTTTGTTGCAAATTCTGAACCATCCCCTCGGAAAGAGTTTTTACAGCTTTGCCAAACGTTATTGTGAGGCATATCAAGGCGATTTTGGATTGGTGGCGGATGGTGCCAGCAATATTGAGGAATTAACCGTACAACTACACGGTGTTATGCTGCGCCGCACAAAAAATGAAGTGTTAGACCTGCCACCTAAGGTGCGAACTTGGATGGACGTTGAACTGCACCCTTATGCAATCCAGCACTATAATCGATTAGTACAAGAATTCCTATCCAAATTTGAGACACCTGAAGCCATTGCTGGATTACCAGAATCCCTTGGTCTATCCTCGGAACAAAGCGAAGAATTGGATGAATCAATAGACACTACGGATTTAGGAACTGGCATGGGCAGGATAACCCAAGTGCGTCGAGCGATTGCCTTTGTCAAATGCCGTCACACCATTAAGTTCGTGGAAAACGCTTTGGAACAGGATGAAAAGGTCATTATCTTCACATCCTTCATCAATACGATGCAGCGTTTCCAAAAATATTTCAAGGATAGGGCGGTTTATGTTTCCGGTGCAGTTCCTGTGAATGAAAGACTGGACAGAGTTGATCGGTTTCAAAACGATGATAACATCAGATTGTTTGTGGCGAACATGCACATTGCAGGCGTAGGCATAAATCTGACGGCAGCACGGCAGGTTGTCTTTAACGATTTAGATTGGGTGCCTGCTAACCATTGGCAAGCAGAAGATCGCGCCTACCGTATTGGACAGACTGGCACTGTGAACGTTACCTATATGATTGCGAATGGCACGGTCGATTCGTTTGTTAAGACAGTGTTGGAAACAAAAGCTGCGTTGATGGATGCAATCGTTGAAGGTTCAATTATGGTGCCGGGTGGAGAGGCTGCGCTGCAGTTGGATGTTCTCAGTGAACTCAAGCGAATGATGAATGCTTTGTCTGTTCAACCCAATAAAATTGAGGAATCCAATATCCATGACATGCTTCAGAAAGCAGGTGACGTATATCTTGAAGAGAACACCTCACATCTGCAAGAAGCGACACGTAAGCAACTCCGTCCATATTCAGAAGAAGCCATCCGTATTTTAGCAGAAGTCCTCTCTGGACCAGATCGGTCTGTCTATCATGCCGAAAGCGCATCACAAAAAGGCAAGTTTTACACGCTGGAAGTAGTCGGCGCAGATATAACATGTGATTGTCCAGGGTTTACCCATCGTGGTAGCTGTCGACATGTCCGCCCACTTAAATCCGCCCTTGTTGCAGGAAAACCTTTGCCAAAAGGTTATAAAGAAGTTTCGTCTTAGGATGAATTTCTGAATGTTTTTTAGTTCCTACGAAAAAACAGGATTTTGTGAAAGAAATTTGGTTTACAAAATCCTCCACTAAATACTTCTCCACAATTGAATGGCTTTTTTCATAGTCCTGAGCACAATTGACAATATCATATTTTTGTGGTATAATCTTTTCAGAATTAGGGACAGATTCTTGACATTTTTTTACACTACTGGCGAAGATAGAGAATGCGAATCGTCTTAGGATTCGTATTACAGTCTCTGTTATTTATTGACTTATCAGACCATTGTAAACAGAAACCTAAAACTTTGGAGAACAAATATGAAATCCTATAGGCAAATCGTAGAGGAGGCAAAAACAGAAATTCCAGAAGTGACTATTGCTGACGTGAAAGCAGATCAGGAAAATGACAGCGACTTTGTACTTCTGGATGTTCGCGATGAAGACGAATATCGCGCTGGCTATATCCCTGATGCTGTGCATGTCACACGCGGCATGCTGGAATTTTCTGTTGAAAACTACATCCCTGACCGTGACCAAAAAGTAGTCGTTTATTGTGCTGCAGGACTCCGTTCACTCCTTGCTGCAAAATCGCTCCGTGAAATGGGATATACAGATACCGTGTCTATGGCTGGTGGATACCGGGATTGGAGTGCCGCTGGTTTTCCAACTGCACAAGATAAAGAAATGTCGCATGAGCAACTTGACCGTTATAGTCGCCACTTTATGTTGACTGAAGTTGGCGAACGCGGACAAGCGAAGCTGCTTGATGCGAAGGTCTTACTTGTCGGGGCAGGTGGATTAGGTTCACCTGCTGGCGTTTATCTGGGTGCTGCTGGTATTGGACACATGGGGATTATAGATTCCGATGTAGTGGAGTTAAGCAATCTGCAGCGTCAGATTTTACATCGCACAGAGGCTGTTGGCACACCAAAAGTTCAATCCGCGACAACGACTATCAAATCACTTAATCCGGATGTTGAGATTACACCTTATAATCTCCGTCTCACCGCAGATAATGTTGAACAGATTTTCTCGGAATACGATCTGATTGTGGATGGGTGTGATAACTTCGCTACCCGTTACCTTGTCAACGATGCTGCAGTACTTATGAATAAACCGATTGTTCACGGCAGTATTTTCCAATTTGAGGGACAGGTCACACTTTTCAAACCGAATGAGGGGCCGTGCTACCGATGCATGTATCCCACACCGCCACCGCCGGGCATGGTACCGAGCTGAAGTGAGGCTGGTGTCCTGGGCGTGCTCCCAGGCGTAATTGGTGTGATGATGGCAACTGAAGCGATTAAATATATTCTCGGTCTCGGTGAACCATTGATTGGTAGACTTATCCTATATGATGCACTCAGTATGACCTATCGTGAAGTGAAAGTCAATAGAGATGAAAATTGCCCGCTGTGTGGTAAAAACCCGAGTATCACAAAACTAATAGACGATTACGATGCAGCCGCGGAAAATCCTGAAATCTTTGCGCCTGCTGCTGATTAGTCTATATAGAGCGTTTGTAGTCGCGCAATTCATTGCGCCTTTTATATTCACAGGTAGGCGCGTTTTCTAAACGCGCCGCTGTAAAGGAGAATTATCTGAATCGCGGATTTAAAAGGAGACGTGCCTATGCCAAAAAAACCTATTAACCATTATGAACACACCGACAAACTGCCCAACAATCCAACCCAAGAACTGAGCGGCTTTGCCGAAGACGATGACTTCGCACCGACACGTTACCCGCGCGATATTGCCCTTGACCCGCAATTAGTGTGGAAAGGCAAAGACCAGCAGAATGACGATGACCTTGAGGTACAAGCCGTTCCTATC
Source organism: Candidatus Poribacteria bacterium (assembly GCA_003635185.1). GTDB lineage: Bacteria > Poribacteria > WGA-4E > WGA-4E > WGA-3G > MSPOR6. Next base: position 10,198 of record PYJA01000018.1, read on the forward strand.
TACATTCAGGAACATATCCAACCGCAAGCCATTATTGAGGTGCTCCGCGCGCAACAACAGAAAGAAGCAGATCAAATTGGGATGCTCTTTGAAGGATTCAATGACCTTGACTTTGACCAGAAAATTGAGTTTTACCAACACGAACAGAACTGGCATAACCGCTTTATCCTTGGGGATTCGCTCGCTGTGATGAATTCGCTTGCAGAAAAGGAGGGACTCAAAAATAGTGTGCAAACTATCTTTTTTGACCCGCCTTATGGGATTAAGTTTAGTAGCAATTGGCAAGTCAGTACACGAAAGCAGAGCGTTGATGATGCAAAAATAGAAGGCGTTACGCCGCAACCTGAACAGATTAAAGCATTCCGTGATACATGGGAGTTAGGCATTCACTCTTACCTCGCTTATCTTCGCGATCGACTTGCCGTTGCGTACGAACTACTCAGCAATTCTGGCAGCATCTTTGTCCAAATTAGTGATGAGAACGTGCATCTCGTTCGATGTGTGTTAGATGAGGTATTTGGAGGTGAAAATGCTGTTACTACTGTGGCATGGACAAGAGGTGAATTGACATCATCTTCTTCCATATCTTCAGTTTTTGATTATTTATTATGGTATGCCAAAGATAAAGATGAGATAAAATATCATCAACTCTACATGGAATGGGATGAACGCTCTGCCGATCCTCTCCTCAAGTCCTATGAAAAAGTTGAATTGCCAGATGGTACGCGCCGTGGAATGAGAAGTAAAGAGAAAGAGGACCCTTCTTTACTGCCTGAAGGAAGTCGGAGGTTTGTAGATTATTCAGTAACATCACAAACTGCTGGTGATGCAACGTATCCTTATGAATTTGAAGGGAAAATTTTCGTTCCTACAAGCGATAGAGGTTGGGCAGCAAGTCGTGATGGCTTAGATAGGATGGCAAAACAGGATAGACTTTTCGCTCCTGGTAAATCACTTCGTTATATTCGATATTCCGCTGATTCGCCTGGGCGTTCCACTACTAATCTCTGGACAGATACTGCTGGTGGCCGTTCAGGAAAAAGTTATGTCGTTGAAACTAATCCTAAAGTGATCCAACGATGTGTACTCATGACAACGGATCCAGGGGACTTAGTCCTCGATCCAACCTGCGGTAGTGGCACAACCGCTTATGTTGCAGAGCAGTGGGGAAGACGTTGGATAACAGTAGATACTTCAAAAGTTGCTCTTGCGTTGGCGCGTACCCGCCTCATGTCTGCCAAATATCCCTACTATCGCCTTGAAGATGCAGATGATATCAAGCAAGGTTTTGTGTGCAAATCAGTACCGCATCTGAGTCTTTCAGATATTGCCAATAACGCAGAAATTGACGATATCCATGCAGAATATGCAGAAAAATTAGACCCGATCCGTGCCGAAATGAACCGCCTTCTCGGAGAAAATTGGGAAGAGTGGGAGGTACCAACTGAAACTGATACAGAATGGGACACAGAACTTCAGAAACTACATCGTGAATGGCTTGACCTCAAACGCAAACGACAATTAGCAATGGATGCCTCCACTGCGAAACGTGCCAAAAGTGAGACGCTTTACGATCAGCCCCATGTAGATAGAAAACGGGTTCGCGTCACCGGTCCCTTTACAGTAGAGAGTTTATCGCCGCACCTTGTTTTTGAATCTGCGGATGCCGAAAGCGATGTTCCAACCTCTGCCCCTTCAGAAACGGAGCAAGATTACCATAAACATATCCTTGAACATCTCAAAACAGCGGGGGTGCAAAATCGTCTCAAGGATCAACGCATCACTTTTGATTGGTTAGAGGAACATCCCGGTGAGTGGCTCCACGCAGAAGGTGTATGGACAGATAAAGACGAAAAAATACAGAACATTGCTATCAGCATTGGACCGCAGTATGATACTGTTGGCAAGCAGTGGATTCGGGAAGCTGCAAAAGAGGCTGTCCGAAAAATCTCTGAGTACGACCTCCTAATCGTTGCAGGATTCGCTTTTGAGGGTTACACCGCTGATGAGGACACACGAATCGGAAGTTTGCCGATACTACCTGTCAAAATTAGTCCTGAGTTGATGGTGCGCGAGCTCAAAAACACGGGTGAGGGTAATCTGTTTATGGTATTCGGGGAGCCGGACATTGAGATAGATGACAAGAAAGATGGCACTATTTCTGTTCAACTCTTAGGTGTGGATGTATACGATCCGGTCAAAGGGTTACTCCGTTCGGATACACCTGAAGACATCGCGTGTTGGTTTATTGATACTGCTTACAATGGTGAGGCGTTTATCGTGCGGCATGCATATTTCACAGGTGAAAACGAACCTTATAAGCAGCTGCAAAAAGCACTCAAAGCAGAGATTAACGAGGAGGCGTGGGAGGCACTGTATCGGACAGAGAGTTTGCCGTTTGCGAAGCCTGAGTCTGGTAAAATCGCGGTGAAGGTTATCAATCATTATGGCGACGAGGTAATGAAGGAGTATAAGGTTTAAACAAATAGCGTCAACACGGAGACAGAGAAAATGATTACACATATACAGATGAAAAACTTCAAGTCGTGGAAAGATAGCGGTGAGGTGAAACTTGCGCCGTTGACAGGCTTTTTCGGGACGAATAGTTCTGGGAAGAGTAGCTTGTTGCAGATGCTGCTATTGCTTAAGCAAACGATTGGGACCGAGGAGATTATCTTCTTCGGTGATGAGAATTCCCTTGTGAATCTTGGTTATTTCCATGAAGTTATTCATGGGCATAATGTAGAGGAATCACTTGAGTTGGGGTTTGGATGTAAATTCCCAGAATCAATCACAATCAGAATTACCCAAGGTAGTCTATATCCTGATGAAATCACATTTGATTCTTTCAATTTTGAGACTACTCTCAAGAAATATGGTAATTCGCAGGATGTAAGCCGCATTTGTTACGATATAGGGAGAGAGAATCAGAAAATAAAGTTAGAAGGTAACGAGATTTCCTATTGTGGCAAACGTCTCTTCACGGGCACTTATAAAAACTGCTATAGTTTAGAAGAAACAACGCAAGCTTTTCCAGGTTCAAACAAACCATTTAACTTGCTTTCGTCTAAATTTGAGAAATTGTTTTCTCATGTCTTTCCTCTTGGTCCAACTCGTGTGCATCCACTGCGGTATTACCATTGGAGAGGCAGTCATCCTGAGAGTATAGGACAAAGCGGTGAAAAAATGATTGATTCCCTGCTCTCTGCGCGTTTAGATCAGCAAACCACATTTTATAACGGAAAAGAAGTGCCAATTGAAATACGAATCTCTACATGGCTCGAAAAGATGGATCTTGCCTATTCTTTTTTACTTATTAGGATCGATGATCCTAATAATGGAAACTATGAAATACGCATTCGAAAAAGTCCTACAAGTGCTGCAGTCACGCTTGCAGACATGGGGTGCGGATTATCACAGTTTTTGCCGGTTCTCGTTCTATGCTACTATGCCCCAGAAGGTTCAACCTTGATTTTAGAACAACCAGATAATCACCTTCATCCCAAAGCACAAGCTGAGATCGCAGATCTTCTGATAGAGGTTGTCAAGGAAAGAAAACTGCAGATTTTAGTAGAAAGCCATAGCGAACATCTATTAAATCGCTTGCAGCGGCGGATTGCTGAAGAAAAGATAAACGTTGATAAAACGGCTCTCTATTTTTGTCGGAATGATGAAGGCGTTTCTAATATTGAACGCTTAGAAATGGATGAGTTTGGCAATATTAAGAACTGGCCAGAAAACTTTTTTGGCAATGAGATGGGAGACCTGTTTGCAATGACAAAGGCACAAAGTGAACGGAGAAAGCGGATGGAGGGTGAATGAACGCTGTTATCGTAGATACGAACGTTTTGGTCATCGCAAATGGTGAAGCAGACCATGCTTCTTCGGATTGTATAGAACACTGTCGAGACCGACTTGAGATAATCCTCTCTCGTCCTGAAAAAGTAGTTATTGACGACGGTTGGCGAATCCTCGGAGAGTACGATGACAATACAAAACCGAACACCCGAAAAGGGATTGGCGATCTGTTTGTGAAAACGTTGATGCAAAATCAAGGGAACCCAAGCATCTGCCAAATAGTGCATATCACGCCATTAGCTGGAAACGGCACTGATTTTCAAGAGTTTCCAACTGACAGCGCGTTATGCGGTTTTGACCCAGACGATAGGAAATTCATTGCTGTTACTCTTGCACATCAGCAAGACACAGGAGAAACCGCAACTATTTTATTAGCGATAGACAGAGGTTGGCTGCAATTTACGAACGCGCTTGCAAGCCACGGAGTCACCGTTGACCTTATCTGTAAAAAGGACATCCAACGTCCACGCCAAAACTAAAAGAAGGTATCCAAATGTCAAAAGTTACAATAGAAAATCCTGTTATCAACAGTCCATTTGAGGAACCACAACGACATTTCAAATTTACATCACGCGGGATTACTGAGGATATCGTTGAAGGTAGACGGCAAAGTGAATACTTTATCCCGATGCCCAAACCGAGAAAACAGCCACAAGCGGACCAAACGAAGCTTTTCCCTGACCCAGAACTCAGGGAAGCAAACGTCTTTATCAACAGAGTACGCGCCCAAGTAACAGCATGGCGTAAAAGTAGTTATCCTGGCGTAACGCCAACGACAAAACGTCTGCTTGAGTATTGGAGCAATCCAGAAAACGAGCCGCGCCTCTTTTTCTGTCAACGTGAAGCAGTGGAAACGGCTATCTATCTCAATGAATGCGAAAACAAAAATCTCAGCGATTCATTCCATAAACAACTTTTGAATGCGAACAACGAAGCCAATCCTGATCTATACCGAGTTGCTTTTAAGATGGCAACCGGCACTGGCAAGACATTGGTCATGGCAATGCTAATTGTGTATCACACGTTGAACAAAAGAGCAAATCCTCGAAGCGAACGTTATACGGATGCGTTTCTCATTGTCACGCCAGGTGTAACAATTCGTGACCGATTACAAGTCCTTCTTCCTGAAAACTCTGAAAACGACTATCGTAAAATGAACCTGCTTCCTCACGGGGATTTTGACACGTTATGTCAGGCGAAAATCGTCATTACGAACTATCACGCTTTTCAGACCCGAAAAAAAGAGGAATTGAGCAAAGTAGGCGCGCAGGTTCTGGGAAAAGAGAGTGCAAAAAATTTCACAGAAACACCTGACGAAATGGTTACGAGAGTCTGCCGCAGTCTCGGTAGAAAGAAAAATATAATTGTCCTGAATGACGAAGCACATCACTGTTTCCACAAAAAAAATAACAAGGAGTCTGAATTAACAGAGGACAACCCGCGTTTATGGATTAGCGGAATTGAGGCAGTGAAGGCAAAAATCGGTATAAAAACCGTCTACGATTTATCCGCTACACCATTTTTTTTGAGTGGTTCGGGGTATTCAACCACTACCCAGAGTGGAAAGAAACTCAAAGAAGGCGTACTGTTTCCGTGGGTCGTGTCCGATTTTGCATTGATAGATGCGATCGAAAGTGGCATTGCAAAGGTGCCGCGCGTTCCCGTTGCAGACGACACAATGGCAAGCGATCCGATATATCGGAAACTTTGGCATGTTGTTGGTCCTAAACTCACGGGAATCAATACGGAAGGAGAACCGCAGCTACCACAAGAATTGGAGACAGCACTTCAAAGTCTCTATACCAATTATGAAGAAGCGTACGACTTATGGCAGAAAGACCCACACGGATTAACACCGCCTGTTATGATTGTTGTTTGCAACAATACAAAGGTATCCAAACTCGTTTACGACTGGATTGCCGGATGGGAAAAACTGACTGCTGATGGACAAAAAATAATAGAAAAAGGGAATTTGCATATTTTCAACAATGAGGAGAACGGTAAATGGTGTGATCAACTGAATACACTTCTAATTGACAGTAAGCAATTGGAATCTGGTGAGGCACTGAGTGATACCTTCAAGAAAGCTGCACGTACCCAGATTGAACAATTCAGGCGTAAGATGAATGTGGAAAAAGTTACCGATCAAGACCTATTGCGAGAAGTGCTGAACACTGTCGGCAAAAAGGATAAACTTGGCGAAAAGATTAAGTGTGTTGTTTCAGTGTCAATGTTAAGTGAAGGTTGGGATGCAAGGCGCGTAACACATATCCTTGGCGTACGCGCGTTTAGCACACAGTTGCTCTGCGAACAGGTTGTCGGTAGAGGTTTGCGCCGCTCAACTTATGATTTTGAGAAGACAACTATCAAGGTCAATGACAATGAGATAGAGTTGGAAACTTTCCCACCAGAATACGCTGAAGTATACGGCGTTCCGTTCTCATTTATTCCGGCAACAGGCAGTGGGAAAGCGGTCCAACCTAATCCTGTGACAGAAGTCAAGGCATTACAGGAAAGAAAAGCAAAGTGTGAAATCACATTTCCGAAAATTGCTGGATATCGCCCATGTCTCCCATCCGAAAAATTGGATGCCAATTTTACTGAAGATTCCCACTATGAACTCTCAACCGCAGAGATTCCGTCACGTATAGAAATTGAAGGTATTACAGGCATAACACAAGAAGTTGAATTGCCATATTTGTCAAAATTCCGTCAGCAAGAAACCGAGTTTTATCTGACCAAAGTCCTAATCGATAATCACATATCTGACACTGATGATGATGCAAAATGGTGGCTTTTTCCAGAACTGCTTCGTATCACGCGCCGATGGATGAAAGAATGTGTTACCTATAAAGACAACACTTATCCACAGTTTTTTCATATTGGTGAAATTGCACGGAAGGCGGCATATCGAATTCACATGGGGATTCTCAGTGCAGGAAATCAATCCGAAAACACAGATTCTGAAAACAATGATTCAGAGAAGACGTTCTTCCCGATTTTTGTGCAATCCTCTCGTCTAAAGGGACGTACTGGGTCAACATCAGATGTCTTATTTGAAACCTCACGCCCAACATGGGAAACAAAACCAGACAAATGCCACATTTCGCATGTTGTCGCTGACACAGAATCTTGGGAGCAGAAGACCGCGCAGGCACTGGAGCAGATGGATGAAGTAATTGCCTATGTCAAAAATCACAACTTGGGTTTCACGATTCCGTACATCAATCACAACGGCGAAAGTCGCCAATATGTTCCTGACTTTATTGTCCGAATTCAAACAAGTGAAAGCGGCTCTACCGATGACATTTTAAACCTAATTCTTGAAGTTTCTGGCATGCCGAGGGAAGATAAAGTTCAGAAGATCAACACTATCAAAAATATGTGGTTGCCAGCAGTGAACAGTTGTGGTGAGTTTGGGAAATGGGATTTTCTTGAAATCACTGACCCGTGGAACATTCAGAACAGTATTCGCCAGTTTTTGAAGGGAAATGCATCGTAACTATCGCCTCTTAATCCTACTCTCCCCCGTTATCCTTTGGCTATTATGTTTCTTTTTCGTTCCCCTTATCTCTGTCCTTACTTATAGTTTTGCGGAGCGTGGTCCTTCCGGCGGAATAGAATGGAACTTCACACTGGAAAACTATCAGCGCCTGTTCGATGGACTTTATCTCAGTATACTTTGGCGTTCAGTATCAACCGCACTCGTCTGCACAGCGATTTGTCTGCTTGTTGGGTATCCATTCGCCTACTATCTGGCATGCTACCGACCAAAATGGCGAAATGTGTTATTACTTTTAGTGGTAGTCCCATTTTGGATAAACTTCCTGATTCGCACCTACGCGTGGATACTGATTTTACGCACAGAAGGACTTCTGAACAGTTTTCTCACATTTCTAATTCCAGGATTTCAACCCTTAGAACTACTCAATACACCCTTGGCAGTGCAAATCGGTCTGGTTTACGGTTATCTACCGTTCATGATTCTCCCGTTATACGCTGCATTAGAGCAGCTGGATTTGTCTCTAATAGATGCGGCGAAGGATTTAGGCGCATCCCCACGCCATGCTTTTTGGCATATAACCCTACCCCTTAGCCTACCCGGTATTCTTGCTGGGTCAATGTTAGTTTTTATTCCGACGGTTGGGGCATTTCTAACACCTGATATTCTTGGGGGCGGAAAGGTGAGTTTTATAGGAAACGTGATTGAACGTCAATTTAAAACAGCGTTAGATTATCCATTCGGATCTGCTCTCTCGTTTACGCTAATGGCGATAGTGCTTGTAGGGACTGTGCTATATTTCCGTGCTTTGCAAGGCAGTGAATCTTAAGGTTACGGCACACGGAGTGTGCCTACTACTTTATAATGAAACGACTTTTTAAAATTAATATCCTCTTAGTTTTCCTCTTTCTCTATATTCCGATACTGGTCGTTGTTGTGTTCTCATTCAATAGCGGAGATCAGATTTCGGTTTGGGAAGGGTTCTCGCTCGACTGGTATGCAAAACTGTTTAAGAATCCTGATGTATGGCGCGCTTGCAAAAATAGCTTGATTATTGCTGGCGTTGCAACTTTCATCTCAACCATCATCGGGACCGCTGCAGCACTTGCAATAGAAAAATATCGGTTTCGGATTCGCACTGCGTTAACCCGTGTGCTCTATCTACCACTTATTATTCCAGATATCGTTTTAGCAATTGCGTTGTTGACATTTTATGTGCAGGTCAAATTTCCGCGCGGGTTAACATCTGTGATTTTAGCGCACGTAGTTTTCAATATCGCTTACGTTACCATTGTTGTCCGCGCGCGTTTGGAGGGCTATGACGATACGATTGAAGAAGCAGCACTTGACCTCGGTGCTAATCAATGGCAAACATTCTGGCGGATTACGTTTCCGCTTATCGCCCCTGGTATCATCGGCGGCGCACTGCTTGCTTTCACACTCTCAATAGACGACTTTGTCATCACTTTCTTTACCGCAGGCGTTGGATATACAACGCTTTCGGTGTATATTTATTCCAGTCTTAAGTTTGGTCTCACGCCCGAACTTAATGCTATTTCAACGATGTTATTGGTCAATTCAATCGTCCTTATTTTACTATTCTTGTGGTTTCGAGGGCGAAATACACAGGGTTATTCAGTTTTATGAATTTTCATTTTATAAGGTTAACTGCAAGTTTAGGTTTTGAAGCGAAATATTTGATTGTCCCAGAGATAGCTGTATACCCTGCAAATCGTAATACGGATAATGCTGTATTCCGCATTGCTGCCATGACTTGTGGTATAGCACCGCATCGGACAGGGGAGGCATCTTCTCCAAGTACTGTATCCAGTGCGACTTGTTCTCTATTGACCAATGCCCACGCCGTAAAGTCAGTAAGCGTTCGGCAGATGCTGCTTCGGGTTTTAGACTTGTTATACCATAGTGGATTTTGTGTGTTTCTTCTCCTGTGTTCAGGTTTTTGTCCGTCCAACGATATTGGAACACTTGTGTTATCCCCGGCCAGTCCAGATATGCGTTGAGACTTGTGCTTGCTTTGAGACACCTTGTCTCCAGTCTGCCATGTGATTTTTCAACTGTCTCGTGAATGTGGATCGGTTCTCCTAAAATAGGGTGTGTTGTGTCATCAGAAAGCGTGTCAGGAACGCCTTGAAAAAGTTTCTCAATCGCATCTAAAAGGTCCGGTTGATTGTCTTTGACAGGAAGCACATAGTCGCCTTCACGCTCTATGATGGCATAGCAGAAAGTTCGCTGTGTCAAAAGCGCATCTGTTGTGATGACTTTCCCACTCACATCAAACGCTTTGAGTATCTCTGTTGAGACCGGTATTTCGTTCGTTTTGTCGCTGACACTTTGCTGCGTGAGAGTAACCCCCAACTCATGAGAAACGACAGAGAGCAAGTGGCTTGTTAGCGCACCA
>PYJA01000019.1 GCA_003635185.1 Candidatus Poribacteria bacterium
TTCAATGCTCATTTGGCGCACCCCTTGTTCAATACCTTGTTCAATACCTTGTTCAATACCTTGTTCAATACCTTGTTCAATACCGCGTTGCCTAACGCGTTCATAAAAAGGAGATTCTTGCATGATTGCCTCCAATATAGGATCCTGAAAAAACTCAGGTGGATGTGCTAAACTCCCGAAAAGCGAGAGCGCAAATAAAAGGGTAGCCCGCATCTCTCTGCCAACATCAACTGCCTGGGTTGTCTCTATACATTTTTCAACCCAAGCTTGAGGTGTCATGTCTGCGGGCGGTTTCATCAAAGCTGTGAAAGGCAGCAACCCAACGGCTTCGGGATCTAAAAACGATTCACCCTCTAACTCATAGATACGGATAACGTTATAATGGAACGACACGCCGCCCCGTTGCGTGTTTCCATATCTATAAAAACCAAGGTCCCTTCGCCCCGCAGGAGGACGGAAATACAACACCGTTGAATAGACATTCTTCTCATGCTCAAGAGCGAGAAAACTTGAATAGGCCAGCATTCGTAAGGGCATCGGTTTATGCGTGCTGTCATCGGTTTGTGCCTCTATATGTAAGATCGCCTCCTCATCAGGGAGTCGGACATGAAACGTCATATCACTATGATGCATTCGAACCGTGGCTTGCTCTGTGTTCAAGCGATCTCCGACTTCCACTTCTGAGGTCTTGAGTGCCAACACTGCTAAGTGATGCGGGAATTCCCCGGTAACGTGTTTGAAGATTTCATCATAATAGGGCATATACGTATTATATCCGCATTCATGGAAAAATGTCAAGCGTTTTCACGGCGGGGTTATCTTAGCAACTTCAAAAAATAAATTAATACGGGTTTCGATTCATCACAATTTAGAGAGGCCGCCAATTGTCGTATCATTATTTAGCTAAAACTCTCTTATTAGGACTATTGCTCTTCAATTGCTTCAACGTTGGCGCGGGGCAGAGTCGTTTTTTTGCCATCTTCAAATTCGACTTGCAGCACGCGCACCTCTGCTTCTGTTTCCAATTTCTGTAGTTCAATCGGTAATTCGGTAACGTGTCCCAATTTGCCAAAATGCGGTTCACGAATAACACGGACAGGACTACCAATCTCTAACGTCCCAGCAGGTACATCAGTCCCTGTGTTTTCGGTTTCTGTAACCAACGGAATAAGTATCTCTGGTCGGACAACACCTGCACGAATTTGGGTAGCACCGTTGATAGCAGTTTTCATGCCTTCGCGCTGTTTTAGCAGTGCAAAAGTGCGTTCCGCCATGGCGATGCTGCCAAATCCTTCGGTGATAACCAATGTAATGCCGAGTTCTTCAGAACCGGTAATTGCTACACCGAGTTCATAGCCGAGAAGTTGCCGCAAGTCCGCATCATCAATACCACCAGCGATGATGCCGTGGACACCCAGTTGGATCGCTTTCTGAATTGCATCGGTTGTGACCAACGCACCCCCAACGAGTATGTCCTCTTTATGTTCAGGTAGGATCTGTTCTGCTGTCAACTCCTCATTCGGTGAATTTGCCACCATAACTAAGTTGCCGACCGTCTCGCCACCCACACCGAAGATACCTTGGATATACGTTCCGTAGGTTTCCACAGTGACACCTTCATTCGGGATAGTCTCAGTTATCGTGCCATCTGTGTAAGCCTTAAGTTCAACAGGGATAGGGGGTTCGCGTAGGATGACCTGTCCTGTAACATCGGATATAGACTCAATCGTGCCAGCAATAGGTGAACGTGCCTGTGATTTGAAAAGTCCGAAAAGTCCCTTTGTTGTGGCGATGATTTCGTCTTCTGAGACGGTTTCACCTATAGGTTTGAGCATATATTCTGCGATTTCTTCTGGTGGCACACTGAGTAGGTTTGCCACGTTTAACAACTGCACGTTGCCCGGCAAATCTGCCTTTGCCACGATGTCTTCTGCTTTAACCGTGGCACCAGTTTCAACAAGAACCTCACCCTCAAGTGGAAGTCGACGTTCTTTCTCAATTGTCATCCCCTCCGTGACTTTAAGTCCGGGGGTATATGCATGCGCCATTAATTAACCTCAACTGCAAAATGGAGTCTGCTTTCATCAGTTTTAAATGTGCTATAGCAAAATAGCTGCAGGCACTGAAAAAAACCACTACAACCTATCACTATTAAAATAGTAGCACATGTGGATAGGAAAAGTCAAATAAAAAACTTGCACTATCCCTCTAACTATGCTAAAATACTATAAATTCTAAGCTATAGCCAGACATATTGAGATATTGGGTTTTTAATGAAATACTTTACCTACTTCGGAAATCACCTCGTCAATGCGAAAATACCGGACAATTCAGAGGTGTTCTATGCTAAACCGCCGCTGCCGGGCATAAAACGTGCAGCGCTCAGTGAGCATACACAGCGCGCCTTTGAAAACCCCCTTGAAATGCCGCCGCTACGTGAACTTGTTAACGGCAATTCAAAAGTGCTGATCCTATTTGATGATAACTGTCAACCTTTTCCGCTAACCAAAAAGCCGGATATGCGGCAGATTATGATAGAAACGCTGTTGAAAATGCTGGACGATTACGGAGTAGAAAAAAAGAATATCCAACTGATATGTGCAGTCGCCCTCCACCGCAAGATGAAAGAACATGAACTCGCTTATATGTTAGGCAAAGACATTATGGACGAGTTCTATCCGCACCAACTCCGAAATTTTGACGCTGAAGATGCCGAACAGATTGTTGAAGTAGGGAGAACAGAACATGATGAAATCGTTGAGACAGACAGAGCTGCTCTTGATGCTGATCTAATCATTTATGTAGATATGATCCAGATTCCGCTCAACGGCGGACACAAATCTGTGGCAGTGGGTCTTGGCACGTATAACTCTATTGCCCCCCATCACTCGCCGCACATGACATCGGAGAGTCCGCATGTGATGCAGCCAGAAGGCTCACACATGCATGCATGTATTGAGCGGATGAGTCGTCTTATTCAGAAAGAGACACCGATTTTAGTGCTTGAAGCGGCGATGAATGGCGCGATATATCCGTTCCATCTTCGTTATGTTGGAAAACCTAATCGAGACTGCAACATTGCTGAAAAAATTATCAAAACATTTACACCTGCAACCTTATCGCTTTTACCTGAATCTGTCCGATATAATATACTCAAAAGTGTGCGAACAGACTATGAACCGATAGAAGTGAACGCAGGCGACATTGATGCTGTGCACGCAAAAACGTTGGCATCAATGAAGGAGCAATTAGCAATTGATATTCCGCGGCAGTATAGCACCTTAGTGTTTGGACTGCCCGATCTGAGTCCTTATGCAGTCGATGCGCGCATAAATCCAGTTTTGGTCGTAAGCGACATATTGGGCTATGTTTTCAACTGGTTCTATAACAAACCGCTAATCAAAGAGAACGGTGTTGTCATCATCATGAACCCGACTTATGAGATATTTCATGAAGAGTATCACGTAGCATATAAGATGTTTTATGATGAAGTACTTGCGGATACAACAGAACCGTTTGAGATGCAACAGAAGTATCAGGAAAAATACGCGAAGGACGAGTATTTAATTGAGTGCTATCGGAATAAATTTGCTCATCACGGTTTTCATCCGTTTACGGTTTGGTATTGGGCAACGTATCCGCTGAAATATCTATCAAAGGTGATTTTGGTAGGTCCAAAAGAACCGCGGGTGGCGCAGCGATTAGGCGTTGAGTGGGCAAAGAATTTAGACGATGCGCTTGCAATGGCACGCGCGATTTCTGGTGAAGATGATGTCGTTGCCTTAACGATGCCACCGTTTTTCTATGCCAATGTAGGAGATTAATACCACGTTTCAATGTGTTTATAGGAGTACCTAATGATTAAAAATTCCCCTATTGTCGAAGATACCCGAAGGATTCGTCGTCAAATCTCAGCAAAATTTGACCATAATATCAGTCGTTATATCGCCTACTTGCAAAGTGAGGCAATTCGGCGAAAAAAAACAAGAAGTACTGTCAACCTAAGCAAAACTCCAATACCAGCAACCGAACGCCGACAGCTGAAAACTGATGGCTAATTGAGACATTATGATAACAAATAAAAAGATACCAATTGAAGAAGAATTGAAAGAGGAATTTCAGGAATTTTTACGAAAGAAGTACGGCGACGGTGTTAGTGTGAGCGTTGACCGTGTTCATGTAGCGAGACCTCATGACTTATCAGATCAAACAGCAGGTGAACCACCCGAACCGCAAAAAACCTTTGATTTAAAGTTTGATCTCAAACCGAAGGACATAAAGAAATACTTGGATAGATATGTCATAAAGCAGGATGAGGCAAAAAAAGCACTCGCTATTGCTGTCTGTGACCACTATAACCACGTCCGAGAATGCCATGAAAATCCTGATGCTGCAGATACCGACTATTCTAAACAAAATATTGTCATGCTCGGTCCGACAGGTGTTGGCAAAACTTATCTCATCAGACACATCGCCAAGTTAATCGGTGTGCCGTTTGTTAAAGCAGATGCTACCCGATTTAGCGAAACAGGTTATGTTGGTGCCAATGTAGACGACTTAATTCGTGAACTTGTTGCACAAGCAGATGATAACCTTGAATTGGCACAATACGGCATAATCTATCTTGATGAAGCGGATAAGATTGCGACACCACCGAATATCATCGGACGCGATGTCAGTGGGCGTGGTGTACAGATTGGACTTCTCAAATTGATGGAAGAAACAGAAGTTGACCTTAGAGGCGGCAACGATGTCGCGTCTCAGATGCGCGCGGCGATGGAATTCCAGAAAAGTGGCAAGGTGGAAAAAGAGGTGATAAATACCCGCCATATCCTGTTTATTATCAGTGGTGCGTTTACCGGTATGGAAAAGATTATCAAGAAACGCATGCACCAAAGCAGAATCGGTTTTAATGCGGAAATAGCAAGCCAAAAAGATGACTCCGCACAGTATTTTGAACACGTAACCCCGAAAGACTTTATCGATTTCGGTTTTGAACCAGAATTCATCGGTAGACTTCCTGTACATGTTGTATGTAGTGAATTGGCTGTTGACGACCTGTTCCATATTTTGAAACATTCAGAAGGTTCTATCATTCGGCAATATGAAAACGCCTTCCGTGCTTACGGCATTACCGTGCTGTTTTCCGACTGTGGATTGCGCCGAGTTGCTGAAAAAGCAATTGAACAGAAAACCGGTGCGCGTGCCTTGATGACTGTCTGTGAGAAAGTCTTGCGCAACTATAAGTTTGAACTTCCATCTACAAGTGTTTCGGAATTAGTTGTTACCGCAGAGGTTGTTGATGATCCTGATGCCGAGCTCAACCGGATTACGGAAGATGCGGATTACAATCGAAAAACAGTCATGCATGAACAGATTCGCAGATATGAAGCACAATTCTGTGCCGATCACGATTTGAAGATTGCATTTGACGCAGAAGCAACTGAAGCCATTTGTGCGCGCGCTTCAGCAGAAGAGAAATCTATATCACAGGTCTGTGCTGATATCCTAAAAAGTTATCAGCACGGGTTGAACCTCATTAAACAGAATACAGGGGAATCATCATTCACCTTTCCAAAGGAAGTTGTCCAAAATCCCGATCCAATACTTGAAGAATGGATCCGTGAGTCATATACCGCAAAACGTTGAACCGAAGGAATTTATAAAAAAATTATATTATGCAAACAGAGAGACCTACACGACCAGAACCGTTAGACATTCGCGAGATAGGGACTCCTATTGATGGAGAACCACAATATAGCGACCGTCGGTTGTTCCTACAACTCCATGTCTTTGAAGAGTGCCACGACCCCGCATTCATCATTGAAACGCTTGAAAATAGTAATCTGGACGCAGTTCTGTACAACGATCTGAATCATCCAACAGGTATCGGTGTGCTTTTTCTGGCGGAAAACCCAGCGGCGTTAATTACAGAAACCCGTTCCTTATTGAAAAAGACACAAGAAACTTCTAACTTAATTTATCGTCCTGAAATGACAATGATCGGCAGAACCTATTCAAGCGGTAGAGAACCTAATTTGGAAGAGTGGCTCCTCAACAAACCGCGTAATAATGTTCTCAATCCTGATTTTCCTTGGGCAATTTGGTACCCGTTAAGACGAAAACCCGAATTCTATCAACTTGATAGACGCGATCAAGGAAAAATCTTAGGCGAACACGCGAGGCTCGGGCGTAGTTATGCAGCTGGAGGCTACGCAAGTGACATCCGCTTGGCATGCTTCGGATTAGATACCAATGACAACGAATTTGTGATTGGGTTGGTAGGGCCGGAATTGTATCCGTTATCACGACTGATACAGGATATGCGCAAAACTGAGCAGACAACTAAATACATAGAATCGCTTGGTCCCTTCTTTGTTGGAAAAGTTCGGGAGCAGTTTAATTAGCATTTACCTGAAACATAAAACTGAAAAATGAGAAACATACTTGCAGTCTGCACTAAAGAACTTTATACGTATTTCGTTTCACCGATTGCCTATTTTGTCTGTATTGTATTTTCAGCAATTTCAGGGTTTCTTTTTTCTATCACTTTAATATATGAAAGTAGCAATAACGGTTATAGTGCTGGCGTAATGCAGACGGTCTTCGGTCTGCTCGCAACTATCCTACTCTTTTTTACACCTGTGTTAACGATGAAACTGTTCGCCGAAGAGCGTAAATCAGGATCAATCGAACTCCTTCTAACCTCACCGATTACAGATGGGCAGGTAGTCATCGGAAAATTTCTTGCAAGTTGGATACTTGTTTTAATCATGCTTGTTTTGACACTTCTCTACCCGTTTTTGACACGACGTTTCGGTCCTTTAGATGGGGGGATTCTACTAAGCGGTTATCTCGGTCTGATTCTGATCAGTTCATGCTTTCTTGCATTTGGTTTACTGATGTCCTCAATGAGCAAGAATCAAATTGTTGCTGCGCTGACAAGTTTTGGTTTTTTTTTAACATTGTGGGTGATAGGTTCTCTATCTGCGCGCTCTGGGTCAATTGGACAATTTCTAAGTTATCTATCATTTCTTGAGCACTACAACAATTTTGCCCGAGGCGTTATCCAACTAAAAGATGTTGTTTACTACGTTAGTTTTACAGGTATCTGTCTTTTTGCAACGTTCAAGTCAATTGAGTCGTCAAAATGGAGATAAGGAATGGCAAAAAAAGACGTTGCAGGACCGCTTCTTGGATTTCTTGCCCTAATTTTCTGTTTTATCTCAATCGCAAGTCTGTTTCTAAAGGCGTGGTTGGCTTTTGCAATTTGTTTGATTCTCTGTCTAATATCACTTGCTATTTTTGCTCGGCTGCGTTATAAAGAATTTGTTCACTTTTTTGTGAGCAGGCAGCTTCGTTATGGAGCAAACGTCGCGCTCAGTATACTTGGTGTTATAGGGATAGCAGTTTTCATCAATGTTATTGTAGTGCAGCGGTTTGATAAACGGGTAGATTTAACTGAATTGCGGCGCCATTCGCTTTCTGAACAAACGAAACAGATACTTAAAAACCTTGATAAGAAAGTGGATATTACAGCATTTTTTAGTGATGAAACCACTCAATTGGCAGCCTACGCTAAGGAGCGGTTAGAATTATACCAACGCGAATCTAAATTAATTAATGTCTCATTTAAAAATCCTAACATTGAGACAATACTTATCCAAAAATACAATTTGCAGTATGACGGAACGATCATATTTGAAAGTGAAGATCGAGTAGAGAAAGTAACGACTATTGACGAACAGAAATTTACGAGTGCACTTCTCAAAATCATTCAAAATAAAACTAAAAAGGTTTACTTCCTAAGTGGTCATGGGGAACATGGGGTTGGTGACACGACTAATAATAGGTATTGGCAGGTAAAAACCGAATTGGAGAAACAAAATTATGAAGTGCTTTCACATTCTCTATTAAGGGAACCTCGAATCCCAGAAGATTGTGACGTTCTTGTCATTGCTGGTCCCACAAAACCTTTAGCACCCGAAGAAGTAGAGATAATTAAAAAATACTTAGCAAAGAACGGAAAACTCCTTTTGCTGCTTGATCCTTCGCCTAATTCCGCAGAAGATGTAAATGATGGACTTGTTCAACTTATGAAAAAATGGGGAGTGAAGATAGGGAATGATTTAGTATATGATCGTGTAAATTTTTACCTTTTGGTAGGTGGTCATAGCGCGCTGCATTTGCAGTTTGAACCGCATGATATTACTCGTTATTTTTTTCGAGAACAAATTCCCTTTGTTTATTGTCGTTCGGTTACACCTGCGGATGATGTCCCTAATCACCTCACCGTTAAACCGATAGCAAAAACGATGGGACCTAAAGGAGTCAGTTGGGCAGAAACGGAACGGGAAGCAGATGGAACCTTCAGCAGTAATGGTTATACAGCATCCGTAGATATGCCTGGGCCTGTATCTATCGCAGTCGCGGTTGAAAAGAAAAATGATCCAAAGACTATAAATGAAAAGGAATCAACACCCACCCGTATTGTTGTATTTGGAGATTCGGATTTTGCAACCGATACCTATTTTGCAACCAATAATCCAGAGATACCTGCGTATGCTCCCCTTTTTCCTTCCATTATTAATTGGCTCACATTAGATAAAGACCTTATCGCTATCGCTCCACCTGATCCCAGTGGGCGAATCTTACGGACGATGAATAGTCACCAAGTCCGTCTTGTCCAGATTACCTCCATTTTTCTTGTCCCGTTAATCGTATTTATTGCTGGCATGGTTGTGTGGTGGCACCGCCGGGAAGGAGGGGCTGCATGAGTTTCCGAACAACCCTCATCATTATCGTTATATTAATAGGAATTACAGCAACATATTTCCTATTTTTCAATGAACCTACTGAGAATACCTCAAAGGATGACAAACCCAGAATCGCTGAAACTTACGATCTGCCACGCGAAGAGATTCAGAAAGTTAGACTTTCGTACGCAGATGATGCATATCAAACAATGACCATAGAGAAAAATGCTGATAATATATGGCAAATAACAACGCCTTTTGTAACGGACGCAAATAGTACAAAAGTTAACGAAATGTTAGATGATTTTGTTAACAAACGGATCAGACAGACCCTTGATGTAACAGAATATGATCAGTACGGGTTAGAAGAACCTACAATCAAAGTTGAACTTTGGAAAAGCAAAGAGAGTAGACCCAAAACGTTTCTCATAGGCAAAAAGGGTATTAACTATTCTGTTTATACCAAAGAGAAATCAGAGGCGCATATTTTTTTGATTGAATCAAGTGCTCTTGACGATCTCTCAAAATCACCAACAGATATTCGTGACAAATCAGTTATTAAGTTTAATCCTAATTCAATCATAGAAATCCAGTTTCAGAAACCAGAGGCGTTTTCATGTCAGAAAGATGGAGACATCTGGAAAATGACACATCCGCTATCAGTGAATGCTGATACGGAGGAAATTGAATACATCTTATCGGAATTGCATGCCTTACAAGCGTCTACCTTTGAAGCAGATGGTGAAAACGTTACGCCGCTATTAGAGAAATACGGATTAGATAAGCCACGTATCCAACTTACATTTAAAGATCGAAATAAAGAATATGGGCTTGGTATCGGGGCACCAGTGCCGTCAACTTCGGATGAAGATAGTGCAGAAACAGAGCGCGTTTATGTTCAATCCGTTCATCAAGGCGGAATATACACAGTTACTGATGACATTATCCGACTTTTCAATAAATCGGTGTTTGACTTACGTGATAAACGCGTGCTTGATTTTCAGCGAGGCGATACAACCAAATTTGAGATCCAACGCGGCATGCAGAAAATTGTTGGCATTAAGCTGGATAAAGATACATGGCAACTACAAAACACCCCAAAAACGTTGGCTGATTCACAAGCAGTAAGCGATCTGATTTTTGGTGTCGATTCACTGGAGGCTGTAGCATTTGTTACTGATTCTACCAATAACCTTGCCTTGTACGGTTTAGACCATCCCAAAATGCGGGTGTTATTTACTATCCGAGGGGAAGAAAAACCTGCAATCCTGCTTATTGGCAACTATACCAAGGATAAGACAGTATACGTCAAAGCTAACAATTCGGGTCAGATTACACGTGTCAAACGTGACCTCATTGACAAAATAGCAAAAGGTGAAACGTGGTTACGTGATAAACGAATTTTCAAATTTAGTATTGATGATCCAATTCGAGTTACAGTAAAATATAATGACGGTTCACAGGAATATGATGGTGTCCAATTCACCTGTCAACGTCTTGGAACAAATTGGCGGTTAACTTCGCCTGTCCAAGAAAACGCAAATAATAATGAACTAAACAATATCCTTTATGCACTGATTGAGCTAAAAGCAGAAGAATTTGTTGGAAGCGGCTTTGGAAATGAAAAAAACAAACTACCAGACACAACAACCGGTTTCAATTCCCCACAAATACGAATTACCGTAGAATTGCGGACTCAAAAAGTTCACACTTTACAAATTGGCAAAATCAATGCGTATGGTCGGTACTATGCCAGACTTAAAAATGAACCGGATCAAATATTTCTACTGAATACTGAACCAATTCCAGAACTTAAAACGAAACTTGAGTGGCTTCGTGCCACAGAAGAAGAGTAATTTTGATACAATTTTTTAACCACACATCGCGCAATTGACAGGAGGAAAGAAAGGCCATGGCTAAAGATATATCTCAATATCTAAAAGTCAGTTTTTCGGTTTTACACTGAACACTATGAACACATTTTTTATTATCCTAACCACCTACTTTTTTTTCATCCTTGAGGTGTTATTGATTGGTCAATCCTTTTTCTATACACGCCGCGAACGAAAGACTGAGAGACCTGCATATACACCCAAAGTGGTTATAGTCGCTCCGCACTACGGTTGGGATGACGACACTGCTGAGCATGCAAAGAGTTTACTTGATCAGGATTACGAAGGTGAGTATAGAATTTGCTTTGTGACCCACGAAAAAGATAATTCAGGGTACGATGTTTCTTACCCGTACCTACGAGAACTTGTGGAAGATGTCCCACATGCAGATGTTTTTTTAGCACCTAACATCGTTGATAACAACTTGCCACGTTCTCAAAAAGTACAAAACCTCATGACTGTGATAGAAAACTTATCAGAGGATGTTGAGGTAATTGCATTTGTTGACGCTGATGTAGCAATTCAAAAAGATTGGTTGAGGCTGCTTGTTACGCCACTCCAGGATAATAAAATCGGTGCTACCGTCGGTGGCAGATTCTATTTTCCGCAAACGTGGAACTTTCCATCGCTTGTTGAAGCTACATGGGTCAACTTCCAAATGGCATTACAGGGCGACCATTGGCTAACAATGGTATGGGGCGGTTCTAATGCCTTTCGACGCGAATTCCTCGAAAAAGGACAGATCCTGCAACGTTGGGAACAAGCAACAATTGAAGACCTCAACACCACTCGCGCTGTACGAGACGTTAAACGTAAGATTCATTTCGTTCCTGACTGCGTAGCAGTTACACGTACTGTGAACCGCACTTGGGGGGAAATTTTTGAATTTACAAATCGACAAATGATTATGACGCGACACATGGGGTTGTGGGCGCAGTGGTTTGGTAGCCTGATGCTCTTTCTCCCCAAAGCGGTTCTGATTGTTGGCGCAATTCCGTTTGTAGGTTCCCAACCGGGGCTCTTACCAGTTGTTTTTATACCATTTTTTGAGGTGATAAGTTACAAACTCTGTTGCCGAAACCTTCCGCAGTGGCTTCGCGAGATGCCAAGAGTCCAAGACACACTCCGTATTAGTAAATACGCTGCACCGTTTTCCATTTTCCTTGCAGGTATCAACGCTTTGTACGCTGCATTTCAACGAAAGATCGTTTGGGGCGGTGTCCGATATGAAATCCTTTCTGCCACTACATGTAGAGTTTTGGGGCGCGTCAAGGATGAAAATTAAGTTTCTCAGGGGTTTTATCCATCCAGGACTTACGCATTCCCCCTTGATAAGGGGGGTAGGGGGGTTAAATAGCCCGGTATTCAGTGTTTTTAGTCTTTTTAACCCCCTACCCCCCTTATCAAGGGGACTTTAAGAAAAAATGTGTACGTCCTGATTCATCTAACTTTTGATAAAACATTCTTGCATTTTTTTCTAAAATATGTGATAGTATACACCAAGTAAATTGAGGAGCGAACAATGGGGACAGAAAAAATAACGAAATCAGACAAGGAATGGAAAGATCAACTTTCACCTGAAGAATTTAAAGTGACCCGAAAAAAAGGGACTGAGCGCGCATTTACAGGTAAATATCACGATTGCAAAGAACAAGGGACTTATCACTGCATCTGCTGTGGAAGTCCACTTTTTACATCTGACACTAAATACGAGTCTGGAACAGGATGGCCCAGTTTTTGGGAGCCAGTTTCGCCTGATAGCATTGAGACAAAATCGGATTTTAGTATCTTTTTCATGCCGCGCACGGAGGTGGTTTGTAGTCGTTGTGATGCACATCTTGGGCATGTCTTTAATGATGGTCCAGAGCCGACAGGCAAACGGTACTGTCTCAATTCAGCTGCACTTACGCTTGTCCAGTCAGATGGCGAATCATAATTTATAGTCTAACCCACAATTACTTGGACATTGGCGAGGTTAGGAAGAAATCAACGGTATGAATGCCTGTTGGCATTCCCCGCCTCGCCAGCAAGAGCGTATAGGATTGTTGTTCATTGAGATGTCCACATGTTTTCGGATCTTACTATAAAATACAAAAGGAGTATTAATGGCATTAAGAAGTAGAATTTCATCGCGGTTCCTGGTCAACCAGCTTGCAACCGCTATATCAGAAGACTGGCGTACATCGCGTAATTTCATGCGCTACCAACTTGCTAAGGAATCATTTAATTTACGTCATCCATTTGGTGCGAAGCATGGCAAGGGCGATGATGTGCAGTTAGTGAGTCTGCGGATTACAGATATGTGTAATCTGCGTTGTCATTCCTGCGGGCAGTGGGGGGATAACGGGTATCTTCTTGGCAAATCACTCAAAGAATTAAAACAACGTGAAGTGCCTGTAGAAGTGTATAAAAACCTCGTTGACCAGGTTGTGGATGCGGGTTGGTCACCTGTGTGGTACATCTGGGGTGGCGAGCCGATGCTATACCCTGGTATCATTGAGTTGATGCACTATATCAAAGAGAAAGGGATGCCTATCTCTCTTGTCAGCAATGCGACTAACATCGCAAGACGCGCTGACGACATCTTGGAAACATGCAAAATCATCTATCTAAGTGTTGATGGACCCAATGAAGAAATCCACAATACACAGCGCCCTGGTGTTTCGAAAAACTATGACAACTTCAAAGATGTTCAAGCAGCATTGGAAACCCTGAATGCGGAGAAAGAACGCCGAAATCTTACGTTTCCTTATATTATCCCGCTCAGCTGTGTTACGATGTATAACATTGATGTTGTTGTTGACCTCTACAAGTTCACAAGCCAATATGCAGATGCACAGATCTTCTATTTGACATGGTGGATAGATGCTGAATCTGCCCAAGAACATACGGAGGACTTTGAGAGACGTTTCGGGTACAAACCACAAACACATTATGGATGGATTGGCACTTGGCACGACTTTGATCACGGTGTAATTCTGGATCGGTTTGAAGAGATGGAGGATCTCTCCGAAAAGCAGAAGCGATGTCCACCCGTTATGATGCCGAGGCTAAATTCAAAAGGTGAAATCCAACGCTATTATACTGACCATGAGCAAACCTTCGGTTACAACCAATGTGTTAGCATCTTCATGACTTTAGAAATTGATAGCAACGGCGACGTTAGTCTTTGCAGAGACTACCATGACTATATCATTGGCAACATCAAAGACGACAAGGTTGTTGATATGTGGAATAATCAGAAAGCAATCAAATTCCGTCAGTCCATTAGCACAGATGGTCCGATGCCAGTATGTCGCCGCTGTTGTGGATTAATGGGATTTTAATTGAAGGCGGTTTATAAATAATTCAAGTTGGATATGCGTTTAAAGTAGGCACGCTCCGCGTGCCGTAACTCATCACGTTTATTTTTCAGATTCGGCGGGTTTTGTAGCACAATCTAAATGAAGATTTAAAAAAAAATGGGTAATTTAGCGAGGTTAGGAAACCTCACCAGCAGAGATGTACACCTGCTGCTGGCGAGGTTTCCTAACCTCGCCCCCTTACCGAAATATTTATTTAAACTTCATACAGATTGTGCCATAAAGAGCAAACTAACAGTTTGCGCTACAAATATGGAACTCCCGTTATTTTAGATTGATTATATTCAATAGGAAGATTATATGAAAATAGGTTTACGTATTCCCGGCACAGCCCGACAAATGCCGTTTACAGATTTCTGCAAGTGGTGTGCCGATAACGGATTTGAAGCAATTGATATTGGAGAAGCAACCCCAGAAGTTGTGAAAACTGCTCGGGATGCAGGCTTAGAAATTGGGACAGCAGATTTGCCCGGTACTCGCGAACTTCTCAGCGCTAAAAAGTCTACACAGAAATCAGGTGCAGAAAAAGCAAAAGCAGCCATCCAAGCCGCCGCAGACAACGATGTTCACATCATGTTCTGTGTTTTTGTCCCTGAAGATGCAAGCCTTGGACGTGCTAAAAACTTTGATATATGGAAAGACACCGTGCCACCTATTGCAGAATTTGCTGAGTCTAAAGGTGTAACGATTGCCATAGAAGGCTGGCCCGGCGGTGCCCCTGCGTACCCTGCGCTCGGATGTACGCCGGAGATGTGGCGTGCAATGTTTGCTGAATGTCCTTCCCCTGGTTTAGGGCTCAACTATGACCCTTCACACCTTGTCCGAATTGGTATTGACCATATCCGCGCTCTTAATGAATTTGCTGCTTACGTTAAGCATGTTCACGGAAAAGATACTGCATTTGACGAGGAAGCGATGTACCTGCACGGCAATTTGGGACCGAGTTTTCACGGACCACGCGGATTCGGTGAAGATTGGTGGCGATACACAATTCCCGGCGATGGTGTTGTGGATTGGCTCAAAGTGGTGCAACGTCTTGAAGATGAAGGCTTTGATGGCATCTTTAGCGTTGAGCTGGAAGATTACCGTTATTGGCGAACATGGGAAGCAGAATCTGAAGGACTGCTCCGTTCTCACGAATTTCTTTCCTGCTTTGTGCGGTAATTACATGCTTTGGTGTGTATTGCTAATTCTCTAACATTTAATCTCTTGGAGAAACAATGCCTATTTTTAGATTAGAAGGTGACGATATAACTAACGCAGAACTTATCCCTGCTAAGGAAACAGACTTGGAACTTGAAAGTCATTTGGAGAACTGGCTTGAGAATAGTCCACGACAGACTCTTGCTCAAGAGGATTTTCTTTGGATTGGTCGGCAAACGAGCGTTACAGATGAAGAAAACACCATGTATTCCGACCTACTCGGAGTTGACTTTCAAGGGAACCTCGTCATCGTTGAACTAAAAAAAGGGCGGACTCCACGTGAGGTAGTGGCACAACTGCTTGACTATGCTGCGTGGGCAGAGCAACTTTCGGAATCGGAGATTCGTGAGATAGCTGAAAATTACTTTCGAACTCGGGGCGAGTTTGAAGGCAAAGCTTTTGATGAGGTCTTTAGGGCAGTATTTGATATGCCTGAGACAGACGAATTCCCTCCGCTCAATCGCACATTGCGTCTATTCATAGTCGCAGAAGAGATACCAGAGCGAGTCACACGTGTCTGCCGTTTCCTCCGAGCTTCACAGGGTATAGATGTCACCTGCATAGTTGTCTCCATATTCCAGACAGAGTTAGGTGAAATTGTCGTTAGTACAGAAACAATTGTTGGAGATGAGCAGTTTGCTGTACCTAATAAATCCCGGAGAAAGTCTTTCTCTTCTCCACGACCTCCGAGCGATGAACCAGTAGAACAGATTGTCTGGGAAGCAGTTCAGGAATTTACAGATGGTGATCTGAATGTCACATTCTCTCCTATAGACATTGAACGAACCGTTGAGAATAAGCATCCTGATTTCCTTTTAAGTAGAGTAAGACACCTGATAAGAGGTTCTTGTGTTAACTTTTCTAAACGGCGAAAATATCCCATAGGTGAAGATAGATACTGGTGGGTATCAAGGGGAAAATATCGTCTATATGATCCAGAAAAGGATAAAATTAAAGAAAACGACGACGTTAACCAAGCAGAATCCGTGACAGAAAACCCAGCATAATACAATGCAACATCTGTTTCCGCACCTTCAAGTCCCTCCCACAGAAGGCATAAAATACGCAGGTTCCAAACTAAAACTTATCCCCCAAATACTTGAACTCGCCCAAAAAGTTGATGCCAAGACAATTTTAGATGGTTTTGCAGGCACAACCCGTGTGTCACAAGCATTCGCCAAACTCGGTTATACCGTAATTTGCAACGACATTGCCCCGTGGTCAGAAGTCTTTGGGACTTGCTATCTTCTCAACACAAAAGCGCCATCTGAATATCAACCGCTTATTGACCATCTAAACGCTGTGCCGCCGATTGATGGATGGTTTACAGAGCATTATGGCGGACACGTCAATGATGGGTGTGCAATCCAAGCAGATGGACTCAAAAAGCCGTGGCAGTTACACAATACCCGTAAATTAGATGCGATTCGGCAGGAAATTGAAAATCTCAACCTTGATCCAATTGATAAAGCAGTGGCACTCACAAGTCTAATTTTGGGGATGGATCGCGTTGATAGTACCCTCGGACATTATTCCGCCTATCTCAAAGATTGGTCACCGCGCTCCTATAAAGAACTGGTGCTTGAAGTGCCAGAAGTTTTTACATCAGAAGGAAACCATGAAGTTTACCAAACCGACATCTTTGAACTTGTCTCAAATGTCTCTGCAGACCTCGCATACTTTGATCCACCCTACGGTTCTAACAACGAAAAAATGCCGCCATCTCGTGTGAGATATGCAGCATATTACCATCTCTGGAAAAGTATTATTCTCTTTGACAAACCAACCCTTTTCGGGAAGGCGAAGCGGCGGGAGGATACGTCCGATCAACTCTCTGCATCTGTATTTGAGGAGTTTCGACGTGACACAAATGGTCATTTCATCGCTGTTGAGGCAATAGCAGAACTGATCCAAGCAACACAAGCACGTTGGATTATCCTGTCTTACAGTTCCGGTGGACGTGCAACTGCCGAAGAATTAAACGAAGTGATGCAAACAAATGGAAAACTTCTCGCTGTGGTTGAGATGAATTACAAACGGAACGTTATGGCAGGTATGAGATGGACGCATGAATGGGTGGACGCAGCCGAAAAACCGAACCGAGAATTCCTCTTCCTGCTTGAAAAAGGAGGTATTGGTTAAGTAATGACGTTCATGTTTTCATTTTACTATAAGTCTGCGTGCCTACTACTCTAATCGCAAGTCAAAAATGGTTTTGACGGTAGAGGTTTTTCCTGTGTTGAGCGCAGTCTGAATGGCACGCTTATAGTCACATAGTGAAAATGGCGCGCCGACCAGCGGCAGCAATTGATCTCCATACAGCTGCAAGAGATACAGACCGAGTTGAAATGTGTGAATCTGTTCACCGTTATATATTTCAAATCCATACGTGTATGCCCCTTTTACACGTAACTGCTTATACCAGATAGATGTCCAGTCTATATTTTTCGGTATTCCTGGCATACCGAGTAAAATGACTTCACCACCTGCCTGTGTGAAACGTAACGCGTCATCTATTGTAACGCTGGAACCGACACAGTCAAAGGTTAAATCCACGCCACCCAGCAAAACCTGTTGGCCAAGTTCAGGTTGATAAGATTTTGCATCAATTAATTCAGAGAAAACAGTGTAACGACTGTTGTTTACAGGTATCACAACATTTGCACCGAGATCACGAGCGAATTGCTGTTGATGTGAATGTTTGGCAAAAACGACGATTCGGTTTTGATATCCGAGCATCCGCAGTGCAGCAATGGTAAGCAACCCGATGGTGCCGCCGCCCACTACGCATATATCGCTTTTACTGTCTAATTCTATCTGTAAAACACCGTGGACCGCACAGGCAAAAGGTTCAAGCAGAACAGCAATTTCGTCTGACATATCATCGGGGATAAGATGCAGTTGTGATTGATGCGCAAGCACATATTGACTCCAGCCGCCCCCTGTATCCCGACAGTACCCTGTTTGAATGCCAGCAGAGATGCTCCCCTTTGTGATATTTTCACAGTTGGCAAAACGAAAGTTTTGGCACTGATGACACAGCGGATCAATCTCTCGGACTACACATGAAAGTGCAGGTTCAATAACCACTCTTTCACCGATAGACCAATCTTTGACTGCATCACCGATCTCTGCGATTTCACCGACGATCTCATGTCCAAGAACAAAAGGCGTTGATGTGAAAGGCGAAAAATAGGGACTCCCCTTTGCAGTAATCGTTGCTAAGTCGGATCCACAGATACCGCTAAGTCGGGTTCTGATTTTGACCCATTGTTGCGTTGGGAGTTGTGGTTCCGGAATATCAACGAGGTCGATGCAGGAGAATTGGGACGTGTAGAGACTGCGCCACTTTTTTCCAAGGTAACGCAGGGCGAGATAACGGGGGATGTTTTTGGTGTATTGAATGGCTTCCACGGTAATAGACTAATTTACCTCGCTTTGATAATACGCCATCAAAATCTCAGCAACTTCGGGGCGTGCGATTTCTGGTGGGGGTGGTTCGCCGGCGGCGAGCATCTCACGCAATTTTGTCCCAGAGATGCTGAAATAGTCGTCTGCATCGTGCGGGGAGTCGCTCATCATGACGATTTCATTGCGCTTTTTGCTCCATACGGTGAAATTACCACGGAAGATACCGATTTCGAGTGCATCTTCAGGAATTGTATCAAAAATCTTTTGTGCATCAAACGGTCCATAGAAATCACCAGCACCAGCATGGTCGCGTCCGACGATGAAGTGCGATGCACCGCAATTCTGACGGAAAACGGCGTGGAGGAGTGCCTCCCGCGGTCCGGCGTAGAGCATATCGAACCCATAACCGGTGATAGAGACGGTATTTTTGGGGAAATAGTGTTCTACCATCGTACGGATGCAAGCATCACGAACAGCAGCGGGAATGTCTCCAGGCTTTAGCTTACCGAGAAGCATATGAATTAGAATACCATCGGCATTGACTGCCTCTTGTGCGATTTTGCAGAGTCCTTCGTGGGCACGGTGCATAGGGTTACGCGTCTGAAAAGCGACAACTGTTTCCCATCCACGTGCAGCAATGTCATCACGAATTTCAACGGCTGTGCGGAATGTGTCAGGGAAGTCTTCAGGAAAATAGGAGTAGTTCAGTACTTCAATAGAACCGGAAAGCACATTGTCTCCGACATCTGCAAAAGCAGGCACACCGGGATGTTCGGAGTCAGTTGTGCCAAAGGTCTTTTCAATAATAAGTTGTTTCTGTTCTGGCGTAAGTGTCTCAATAACTGAAACCTTCATAATAGCTAACGGAGGGTTACCATCAACATTCGGATCGCGTAAGGCAATTCGGTCAGCGTTTTTTACCGCATCTGTGATTTGATCATCAGGGACAATGTTCATGATAGGAACGGGCCAAAAAAGTCCGTTAGGCAGTTTCATATCATTAGCAACATTTGTTGCCTCTGTGATATTCATGTATCCCGTCAGCGGGGTAAAGTATCCTGATGCAAGCATAACGGCTGATGCAGCAGCACCTGAAGTAAGGAGAACAGACGGAAGTTGATCTGCCTCCTTCGTCAGTTCGGCGCGTTGCGCATCATCCGACACGTAAAGCGGTGTTAAGGTTTCAGCTCCATGTGGTTTAATCATTCAATTCTCCTTAGGACATTTAATTCTGAAATTATAGGTAACACATGGGTTAGTGTGTCCCAGTAATTTAAAATTCACATAAAATCTATATAGATTCCACAATGAAATATTTAATATGAAAGTTATTCTTCCGCAGCAGTGATCTGTTCAACGATACATCCGTTCCATATCCAATGGATATGTTTCTTATCAGTCTGTATCCGCTTTTTTGGCGTGTAAATTACAAGAGCAAGATAGCCGTTTTTCACTTCAACTGTGGCTTCCTTTTCAACTTTTTCGTTGTGAGGCGGCACAATGAGTTTTTTTATTATCCGCTTTCCGTTTGCTAACATATTGACTTCGTGTGTTGCTTCTTCCGCTGACTGAAAAATGTTCGTTATACGATATGTACCATTTGGCAGGTCAATTCTGAAAGCAGCGTCTTCCTTGCCATAGACTGCATCTCTTGTGAGTGGCGTGGAACCTTCTGGTGGTCCGAGATATGCTGCACGTGGTGAAATCCTCCAGTTTGTTGTGTTCGTCTGTTCTCTGGGATTCCACTCCGTATCCCAACCATATTTTCCGCTCACATACATTGTTTTCGGACCAACGATGTAGTAGTTCTTTTCGGCTTCAGCATTGTCAGGCTGTATATCAAAACGGATAATCAGATTACCCTCTTCTGTCTTATCCCAGAGTTCAAGTACCGGTTCTTGTGTTTTTCTTTTGAATAGTTTAAGACGTTCTGTTTCATGAATAATGTCATAATTGGGTTTAAGATCCGCAAACGGTTCGGTTTCTGGATAGTACCAAGCGACAACATAATCAGCACGGATATAACCTAATCCTACACTATCTTTATTGTTTCGGTTTACTGGAAAATAGTTATAGTTCGCCTCATAGTTTGCCATGTGGACAACATCATCCGCATATACGCCATAGAAAGCGGTAGAATGGACAAACGGTGTGACATCGTTTATTTCATTTCTCATCTCCATTTTTTTCTCCTCAGTATCGTAATGTCCAAACAGGAATTCCGATTTGTGCCAACCCGCGGAGCGGTGATTAAAAGTTGAATGTGGTTCTATTAATTTTGCCCCTGATACAAGTTCAGCAATCTCAGTAGAGATACGTCCGTGGTCATAAGCGGTTCTGCCGCAATGTAGTAAAGTAAAAATTACCAGATAGGTAGTGAGTGTATAGCGAATTAACTTGTGTCTATTCGTGATTAACCATGGGGCTAACTTAGGCCTCTCAGGATGCAATTTCGTCTCTGTTGAAAACTCATAATTTGGGATAACCAACCATGGTGCCAACATCAACAAGATGTAAATATGAATTCTGTCGTTAATCCAACCCCCAGGTCCGTAACCCCAAGGTGCCTTGATAAACATATAGGTAAATAGGAATGCAATTAGTAAAAATACATCGGTCTGTTTTATCCACTGCTTTCGGCTGATTCTATAAATGAGAGATATAACGACTGCAATGCCTAAAATGACAAGCAGGAAGTAGTTGACAGGAATATGCCAATCGGAAAAATAGACGATTGACTTAACACCCCAGAAATAGTCTCTAATATAGTCCATCCCCCTGTGGTTACCTGATTGATGCTGTTTAAGGCTTTGTAAATAGTATTCCATCAACACAAAATAGATCGGTACCATATAGAGTAAAAAGCGAAAAAAAGGTTTGATTGTCAGCATAAATTGTTTAAAGACATCAGCGACATTCTTATTTCGAACTCGCCAAGCTTCTACAATAGATTCAGTCCCCCAGATAAACGCGGCGGCAACAGAGATGCCTAACACAACTAATCCATAAGAAACAATGTGGGATAAATAGGTAAGCAGTAACAGTACATATAGCACACAGATATGCTTAACCTGCATGTTGTCCTTGTGCTTCCACCAGAATCCGAAACTAAAAAAGAAAAATGAGATGCTAAGGGTGAAATTGTAAAATCCCATGTAGAGAAGATAGTTGTAGGCAAATGGAAAACCGAGCCAAGCGAACAGAAACTTATCTTTATGATCTTTATGGACAGCACTAATAAAATAGAAAAACGCAATCGGTATCGCCCCAATTGCGAATGTCAAAAAGACTTTCTCTGCCATGACAGGTGGAAAAATATAGAGAAGTGCAGCAAGTGCAATGTGGGATAACCAGTTCGGAAAGATGGTGATATTCAGTTTCCACGCATCTCGCATTTTATAGTTTTCGTGCTGATTATATTCCTTCAACACCAATGCATTATAAACGTGGCTTGGGCCGTCTTGGGAGGGGAAATACGCGAAAATCCAGAGCGGCAGAATATGTAATATCAACAACACAACAAATAGATGTTTCCATGATAAATTTCTCCAATTAAACATATCCTATCTCCGATAAATAAAAGTACACTTTAAGCTTGTAAGTTCTCTTTATAGTAAAGACAGTGCTCTGTCAAAGGGCACTGTTCACACAAAGGTTTCCGAGCATTACATATTTGTCTGCCGAAATAGATTAGGTTCATGTGAAACGGATATGATTTTCCCTTCGGGACAATCGGTGGCAACTCGTAATGTGCCTTCTCCGCACTGCAATTCGGTTGAACCAATCCGAGACGTTTAGATATTCGTATGATATGTGTATCAACGGGAAAAACCTCTCTACCACATGCAAAAGAGAGTGTAACAGAAGCAGTTTTGATTCCAATGCCTTTATGTTGAATGAAGAAGTCTAATGCGTCCTCTGTTTTCATGTCGTGGATAAACTCTAACGATAATTCGCCATATTCCGCTTTGAGCCACGCGAGAAAGTTTTTAATCGTCTCAGTTTTCTGTTTGCCTAACCCGACAATCTTTATTGTTGCTTCTACTGCATCGGCATCTGCTTGCAAGACATCTTCCCAAGTCGGAAATTGTTCTCTAAGCTGAGCATATCCTTTGTCACGGCTGACATCGGTCGTATTTTGAGACAAAATCGTTAGGATAAGACACTCAAGCACATCTTCAGTGCCATCCCACGTTGGAACACCGAACAATTTCTCAAGTGTATCTGATATGATTTTTGCTTTCTGCTGTAATTTCAATTTTCTACCGTGCCTTGCGTTTTCAATATATTATACCACAGAAAGAAAAAATGGCAATGCTTTTATGCGGAAACTAAAACAGGAAACGATACATCGGTTGATCAAGTGCAACTGCCAATAGACTCCAGAACGCGCCAATTACAAATTCACCCAGCACAATTCCGAGAAAGAATGGTATCGCTTTTCGATGCAAACGAATACCACCGTATTTCAACACAAGCCATTTGAGTAGCCATCCGACAAAAATTGATCCGATCATCGGGTTTATCGCCCAACTGCCCGATATAGCGTATCCTACGGGGTGTAGATTCCACCAGATAAACCGCATCCGTATTGCTGCGAGAACAAGTGTTACAACAAATCCAAACGTGGCGAAACCAATCGCTGGCACATCAGGCGGCGCAGCGTAGGTTAACCAAGACTCTAACCTGCCAAAGGATTCTCTGCCAAACCCCGGACCACCTCCTTCAGCATAATACATTGAAAGAAACGCCCAAAATGAACCGAGCGCGCCCAAAGCAGATGCTAACATCATCAGCATTGCGAACCGCCGTATTGGAATATTCGCACCCTCCGCGAGTTTGAATCCCTCAAGCTGATGCGGCATCGCGTGCGAACGGTGCGCACGGTTGAGAAAATAGAGATAGGCAAAGCCAGTCAAATTCACTGCACCCAGTCTACGGATACCGACTAATCGTGGCAACATCTCATCAGGTCCGATAAAGTGTAAATCATGCACTGGAGAGCCGAGTTCTGCACGGAGTCTTGTAATTGCAATCGCAATCGCAAACCAGATTGCGAAATAAACAACGATTATCCAAAGACTCATCCCCATCTTGAGACAAAATCCAACGATAAAAGCAGAACCCGCGATGAGCGCGAAAAGAATAAGCCGATATGATATAGGTTCATCATGACTCGGTGAGGAACGATCAATAAGTTTGTAATTCCTTGTGAAAATACCTTGTCCAATTTGTTTCAAATACTGCCGACTCATCCAAATGGCAAGAACGCATAATCCCAGATATGCACCGTGAGATTGCTCCGCTTCATAAGGAAAGCGCGGTAGGCCGCGCCAGCCTGCAAGTGTTCCTAACAATCTCTCTGCGCGCCAAATAAGCCAAAATGCCCAACACGAAAATGAGAGGTCAAGTGGTATGAAGAACGATA
Organism: Candidatus Poribacteria bacterium; assembly: GCA_003635185.1. Classification (GTDB taxonomy): domain Bacteria; phylum Poribacteria; class WGA-4E; order WGA-4E; family WGA-3G; genus MSPOR6. Next base: position 24,053 of record PYJA01000019.1, read on the forward strand.
ACCCAACTCCAAAAGGAAAAACACCAATAGGACTCCACCCGATACCGTTCCATGGACGTTCAGTGAAAATTCGGCGGAGGTCATAGAGTTTGCCGCCAAGACTCGGCACCGCAGGAAACAGATAGTTTAATCCGTTGATAATATCTATTGTCACACCGATTGCCAGACCTATCCACATCCATGGGGATCGGAAGAATCTACCCTTAGGTGTCGTCATCTCATACGGAAGTTGGATAATCGGATAACTGAGTCGCTCGGATTCTACCCACTGCTTCCGAAAAATCAGACTTAAACATAGCATGACAAGATGGACAGCCACAATAAAGAGTGTCCACCAAAAAATTTTGGGTAACCAAGCAATTAAATTCTGCGATTCATAGATACTGGAAAAGCCGTAATAATATCCTTCAAGGGCGCGTTTATTGCTAACAACTAACCATTGTGGAATATGCAGATGAAACAGGTTTATCCAATCATTTTCCGGTGTAGCAAACCAGTGCGCATGCCCGATGAGTGGCATCAGTACAAGGAATCTATCAACGCCAGCAAGTCCAGCACCTATTGAAATACATGTGTAAATTACAAGCAATTCAGCACGATTTAGCGCGAGGATACGATTCAACCGACGTAAAAGGAGTCCAATGCCAAATAGAATTAAGATGGTTATGACAGCATTATAAAAAAGGGAAACCTGTGTTGGACTGCCACCACCGCGCAGAATTGAGGCGGAGACCCACCAACAATTCAACGGCACCAATACACAGATTAAGAGGATAGTAAATGGACGGATTTTGGGGATATTTGTTGAAATTTGCTCGTCTTGTTTCATAATAACTTTGCCAATTTTACAACAGTTTTGCCTATTAGGCAACCTATTTTGAATTGTTTACTGAACACAAAATGTGCTATAATCAATAAGAGTAAAACCTTGAAGTATGAGAGCAGGTTTCAAACCTTATGCGAATTTCAAGAAAAAAACTCATCTTCATAATCCTAATCGTCTTGATAGGCATTATTATTTTGTCCACTGTTATATACCAACGCACAGCACTTTGGAAACCTGAACAGAGTCTTATCACGCTACTCCCGGAATCCCCAATTTGTTACCTAACGCTCAAGGAATTAGATGGTCTTGTTAAGACGTTTAATCGCAGTGAATTGGGCAAACAAGCTGCACAAATGCCGATTCTCAGCCATGTCAAAAGGCAACTCTGGTGGCAGCAACTGGTATATCAGAAGTGGGTGTGGGAAGCCGAAATGGGTGGCAAGCTTGACATGCGGGCGGTCAAGGGACATTTCGGAAAAGAAGCGATTCTTGCGCTTTACCAACGTGAAGGCGAAATTTCGTTCCTGCTTATCACCGAACTGGGCGGGCCGGAAAAACTTGCTATTGAAGCAATTACCGCTACAGACGCAATTAACCCCAAATACGAACGAATCCAGACCGAATACAACGGACTAACGATCAATACTATTACCGGATATCCGCTTGATTTTAGTTATACGTTCATCGGAAAAATAGGTGTTTTAAGCCTCAACCCATTGCTTTTAGCAGAGCTAATTGATATTTATGCTGGTAAAAAGGATGGTTTTCTTGTCCGACATCCTATAAAAGAGAGAATTCAGAACAGTTACGATAACGATACGAATACAGGATACTTAGACGTTCCTCGTCTTGTTGCTGTGTTAAAAGGTTTGGCGGACAATTCCAATTCACTTGTTGAACAGATTTCTACATCTTCTGAGAATAGGGGATTCTGGACATTTGGTAACCGATATGAAGAGGGTATAATTATTTCGCAGTATCGTATTGGAAACCCTAAAAAATCTGTTTCGTCTCAATCAGCGGCACAACACAACCCTTCATTTCTTCCGGAGCAAACTGCGTTAGTCGTATTCGATCCAGACAACAATTGGGCGAAGGTGTGGAAAATGTTGAAGGATAACTTGGCGATTGAGGTTGATTCAGATACACTCAATTTTTCTCAACATTTGGTGTCAGAAATGACTGTTGCATTGATTACGCATAGTGAAGGAGAGGCATCTAAAATTCCTTCGTTAGTTCTGCATGCGCCAATTCAAGAGAGGGGCGCATTTGTAGAAAAAATTGAAAAGTTAAAAAATACGAAAATTTCTATAGCTGGGACACCGCTTGAATTCCTCAAAACGCAAGACTATAAAGACGTGACGGTACAACCTGTCCAATTACGCTTAAATTTCTTAATGTCATTTATTGGCGGATATGCTATTGTGGACAACCATTTTTTCTTTAGCACAACGCTTGCTGGATTAAAAGCTATGCTTGATACGAATTTGGGTAATGCCCCAACATTAAAGGACGTGCACTTTTCTGACAAAGGTATGCAGTTGTTCATTCAACCGAATTTGTTAGTGCCGGAAATAAGACGTTTTATACCAATCGCAACATTATTTGCTTCTCTTTCAGGACAAAAATTGGATGCTGTTTTAATGCAGCATATCAGAGATAATCTGTTTCCGTTGGAGTCTCTCGGTCCGATTACTGCTGATGTGCATTTTGGTAAAGATGGAGTGGCTGCAGAGGTGCGCATTGTTTTGGAAAATAATGCTTTACATGAAAAATAAAGGAGGATTGATGATGGAAAATGTTACACTTGAAAGTGTTATTGAACGCTTAGATAGATTGGAAAAAGTCGTTGTGGATATAAATTTGCAGCTTTCCTTGCTGGTCAAGGAATTAGTAGCAAATACCAATGAGAATTCCAAAGCCAATGAGGAAGAGGCGAAGATTAGTTTGTATAGTGACAAGCGTGATGCTCACATTGCTAAGAAAATTCTTGCTGAAATATACGAAAAAATGGGTATTTCACCTGACTTTGAACTTATACCTCTTGAAGAACTCCGCGAAAGTATGAGGCAACACGGAATCCGTGCTGAAGACAATGAATTTAGTCGCGCTATTATTGAAGAGCGAGAAAATAGAGGGACTTACGATGAAAAAAGAAATACAAACACTTAGTCAAGTCATAGAACGCTTAGATCGACTTGAAAAGAGTATCGCTAAGTTGAATCAACAACTTTCTTTGTTCGTAGATGCCGTAGTAACAAGCAAGCAGAAAAACTTTAAAACAGGAGAAGAGGTGATGGCATTTTATGGACGTAACAAAAAACAAAATGCTGATATTGTCCAAGAAGTGTTTGAAAAAATAGGTATTTCTGGTAAACCAATTCCAGCCGAAGAGCTGCAAGCACGCATGGCAAAGAGCGGCATTTGCGCTGAAGATAATGAGTTCAGTCGTGCGATTATTGAAGAGCGTGAGAAATAAGTATGTATTATTTCTATTTTGATGCAAGTGCCTTAGTCAAACGGTATACTGACGAAGTGGGAAGTGATGAGGTAGATTTCATTTTTGCTAATGTGCCATTGGAGCGTATGAACTGCTTAATACTTGGAGCTGTGGAAGTCTTTTGGATCTGTGTTCGTAAAAGGAACGATGGTCGTATCACACATAATCACTTTACTCAGGCAACTCGCTACTTAGAGCAAGAAGTAATAGATACCAATTCAGAATTCAAAACGATTTCCATTCCAGACACGCTTGTTTTGAACTCAATGCCTTTGATTGAAAACCATTCCATCAATTCCGTTGATGCGATAGTGTTACGTTCATCTTTAGATATCGCAACAGAACTTCGCAATACGGGTAATAGGTTAGTACTCGTTGCCTCCGATCAACGTCTCCTCAGAGCTGCACAGACTGAAGGAATGCTTGTCTTTAACCCCGAAATTGATTCGCAACAGACTCTTACAGATTGGATTACACATATATGAACACAAAAATTGGTATTGGGATAATAAGTTTTGCGCATGGCCACGCGAACGCATACTGTCACAGGATGCAGACGTTTGATGATGTTAAACTCATTGCATGTTGGGATGATAACATTGAACGCGGTGAAAATGCTGCTTCGCAATTCGGGATGGACTTTTCACCGCACCTTGAGGATGTCGTGAATCATCCTGAAATAGACGCTGTGATTATAACGTGTGAAACAAATCGGCACGCGGAGATGGTAGAGGCTGCGGCATCAGAAAGCAAACATATCCTTTGTCAAAAACCGATGGCGCTCACCTTAGCAGATTGTGATAAGATTGCCGATGCCGTGCAAAAATCAGGTGTTAAGTTCATGATGGCACATCAGATGCGCCGCGATCCTGCTAATATCGCAATGAAAGCATTTATTGAGAGTGGCGTATTAGGTAAAATAGGAATGCTGCGGAGGCGGCACTGCATCAATGTTCTCTTTAACGAGGCATTTGTAACAGGACCGAGTCGTTGGCACATTGACCCGGTGAAGAATATGGGCATGTTCATGGATGATGCGTCCCATGCAACCGATTTTATCTATTGGATGCTCGGTAAACCGACCAGTGTGATTGCCGAAATTGATAATGTTCTGACAGATGTCGCACCAGACGACACAGGGGTTGCAGTCTATCGATTTCCGGATGGGGCAATGGCTATTCTGATTAACACTTCTGTGACACTTGCAGGTGAAAATACCACTGAGATATACGGAGATGAGGGCGTTGTCATTCAAAACTATGGTGATGGGCCTTCGTGTAACATGCCACGTCCTGATGACGCGGTGGCATTAAAACTGTATACGCGAAATGAACCGTCATGGAGAGACATGGGAATCCCGATTCCAAATAACCATGGAGAACGGATTGCTGGTGTCCCTCGCCCATTTATAGATTGCCTAAAGAATGATACTGAACCGGATGTGTCTGTGGAAGCAGGACGGGTTTCTGTGGAAATGGTTTTGGGCGCATATCGTTCAGCACAGGAAGGTAGGCGGGTTTCGTTTCCACTATAAAGGAATGTATTACTCCACATTCACCTGCAAAATGTGGTTCTATGGACTATTTCTACGCATAATACTCAAGATTTGTCCCGTCATACCACTGTCAGTGGGTTGCGTTGCAAGGAAAAGCGCGGATGGTACAACCTGATCTGGTTCTTTCCACGGGTCGCTCTGTCCTCTAAAGGTATCAGTACTCTCCCAAGCAGGTTTTGAAAGTTCTGTTTTTACGGGACCAGGTATGAGTACATTTGCAATGATACCGTCCTGCCATACCTCTTCTGCAATTGCTTGAGTCAACCCGTGTAAAGCCGCTTTAGATGCACTATAAATGCTAAGGTTCGCGTGACCAACCACCCCCAATCCAGAACCTATGTTGATGATATTTCCGCTTTTCTGCTGCTGCATTATAGGCAACACCGCACGACAACAGTGGACAACGCCCATGACGTTAATCTTCCATACCTCATCCCACTCCTCGTCAGTGGTGTCTAAAAACAAACCTCTTGGATTGATACCAGCGTTATTGACGAGAATATCTATTCTTCCGTACTGATCTATTGTCTTTTCAACAAGATTTTCAACTTCAGTACGGTTCTGTAAATCAGTGGGTACTACGAGAATATTTCCACCATTTGCTGAAATGACATCTGCTACCTCATTAAGCTGATCTTCGCTTCGTGCTGCGACTATGACAGATGCTCCTTCAACCGCGTAAGCAATGGCAATTGCTCTGCCAATGCCGCGACCGCCACCTGTAATGATAGCGATTTTGTCTTTGAGTTGCATGGATGATCCCCTCTATATTTACGTAAAATTAATTGTTGGATTTGGTTAATGAATAGCTAGGAATTTTTTGAACGACTCCACATATTCATCAAACGCTCCAATTGCGCGCGGCTTGATTGAACTTTACGTTTCAAATCAGCGGCGAGAGTCGTTAGGAGGTCGGTCCCACTTTTTTCGGCGCTTTCTACTTGTTCTTTCAACCGATAGGTGCGTCCTGCCTTAACCCGATTTATCTCTGATCGTAATTCTGCTGTTGCTCGGTTGAGGCTTCGCAATTCTGCCTGTAACCGTTTCCTTTTTTCTGCTGTTGTATGCTCAGAATCAATTGCAAAGTCTGTTTCCCCGATACTTAAACGTTTCAAGATATCAACATCTTGTTCATGATATGCGCGATTGATAAGCGGCATTAACTGCTCTCGCCGGTTTTGCTCATCAGGATGCTCCGCTTTATCAGGATGGAATCTTTTAGCAAGTTTACGGTAGAGATTTTGCAGAACCTTCGCTTCTTGGTCCGGAAGTTCGTTTTTTTTAGATTTCTGTTCACCTTCTTTTTCTGTTTCACAGGCACTGATCCGTGCCCGGTTTTCTCTAAAACACGATTCAACCCGTGTTTCAATTTCATCTTCACTCACATCTTCCCGTCGTAATTGCAAGCGAAGGCGGTACTCCTTTGTTTCAAGATCAACCTTATCAAGTTCAAGATAAAAATGCCCAATCTGAGCATTATACTTGTGCTGGAACAAGTCAACCTCTGCTTTCAGGTGTTCCTTTGCTACAGTGAGTTCTTCCACTTGCCTCCGTTTTTCTTCAATATCATGAAGTAGTCGGCGGATCTCCTTTTCTTCATTGTCGTTGATATAAACTAAGGTAGTCGGTTTCATGGCTTACGATAAGTGATACGCCCACGTGTCAAATCATAAGGTGAAAGTTCTACGGTTACCTTATCTCCCGGTAAAATTTTGATAAAAAATTTCCGCATTCTACCAGAAATATGTGCAAGAATTTCATGCTTGTTTTCTAATTCCACACGAAACATTGCATTTGGTAAAGGTTCAACAACTACACCTTCTACCTCGATTTTATCTTTTTTTGAAGGGGCTTGTTCTGCAACTTCGTTTTCAAAATCATTCTCTATAGAATCATCTTGTCGCTTCTTCGGTTGTTGCTTTCGATTTGAACCTCGCTGTTTTGTAAACCGAGGCTTCGATTTTCTCCTATTTCCTGAAGGTTTACGATTCAAAATATAGTTCTCCTTACTAAAGTAAATTAAGATTGATCTTCATAACTAAAAGATTTTCCTGTTTCAAGAACAAGTTCCTGAAAAAAATCTATAGCGAGTTGGAGCTGATTTTCAGACTCCTCTTTATCGCTGCTTGTGGAAACAAAATCTACAGGCATCATATTGCCGCCAACTTCACGGAGGGCAACATAAGCCTTTAGATAAACTTCTGGATGGCGTTCCATCACCTTTTGCATGAGTGGTGAAACTTCCGCTTCAAACATATTTACAAAAACCCGTGCGGTGCTAATCTCAGCACGGTAACGTTCAACGATAAGGGGTTGGATATGTGTTTCAAAAACTGCTTTCATTTCACGCGGTGGACCGGGCATCATCATTAGCGTGGATTGCTGATGTGACACACTGATACAGGGTGCCCATCCCGCCGGATTCTGAAGCACTTTTGCTGTTTCTGGCACAGTCGCCATTTTGGTAAGTGCTTCATTCAATGGGTCGTTTTCAGACATCCCACGGCGTTTGCGATACTCTGCTAACGTCTCTTCATTCACAACAGGTTTTGTGCCAATCAGTGATGCGACAACTGCCACTGTCATATCGTCCGGTGTCGGACCGAGTCCACCTGTCATTAGGATCAATGCTGTTTCACGTTGAATGGCAGCACCTAATGCATCAGTCATCTCATCAAAATCATCGCGGAGCATCGTAACCCTGCGTAATTCGCCACCGAGTTGCAGTATCTGCTGTGCGATCCAATGGGCATTCGTATCCTGAATTTGCCCAAGAACTAACTCCGTTCCGATTGAAAACAGTTCTATTGCCACTTAATTCTCCTTATTACAAAACCTGTTTGAGGAATTCAAACGCGCCGACACCGTAAAAACTATGTCCCGCTTCAAATACCTCAAACCCCAATTTATCTTCAGCATTGAAGTGCTTGAAGATTGTTTTAGCACGTTCTACAGACGCACGGGTAGCCTCAATTGGAAAAATTGTGTCTTCCGTACCAGACTCAACAAAAAGCGCGCGTGGCGCAATTAATCCTGCAATATCGTACATCTTTGCATATTGTAGCACATTTGGAATATAATTGTCTATACAATGACTAATGCTTAAAAATTAGTGCTATTTAATTTTAAGAATTATCAGTTGATGAGTGCAATTGAGAGTTTATATTGTAGGTTGTTTAGAATTGCGAAAAAAAGCACGTGTCCGAAAATGTTAGGTTTCGCTTGCCTAACAACCTACGATACTATATATAAAGCATTAACGTATGGCATAAGAGGACATCAGAAATATAGAAAACTGTATGATCGTGAC
>PYJA01000020.1 GCA_003635185.1 Candidatus Poribacteria bacterium
ACAACTCAAGACGAATAAATGGGGGTGCCCTAAACCTCATTTCCGCACACACGCAACAAGTCGGACATTCGGTTCACTCGTGCTGCTCTTCTTTTTAGATATGGGTAAAATCCGAACAATGATGGTGTTTGGAAAACCCTTGCGGTCTGCTGAGATACTCCGTATATGGTCTCAACATCACGGTATAGAACAATTTTGGCGGCACCTAAAAACAGATTTGAAACTTTCAAAAATAAGTTTAGAGAACCGACAAGGTGCGTATGCGGGTTTAGGTATAAAAGTGTTGAGTTATCTCTTGATACAACAAGTAAGCCGTTCAACGCGTAAAACATTTCATCAAATACAACTTGAACTTTCTGGACAAAGACACATGCTGTCTGACCTTAGCGAGCATTTTCATGAACATATACAAAGAAAACACTGATAAACACTGATTTCAGAAGAACTTTGAGAAATATCAGTTTATTTAAACTTCATAAAGTTTGCGCTACGATATTTCACGAATAACGAACTGTTCTCTATTAAAAGATATGTTAATCCCATAACCTCATACTAAAGTACCTTTCTCCGAGGTCATTAAACACTGTAACAATAACACCTTCCTGGATCTGTTGTGCGAGTTTATATGCGCCGTAAAGGTATCCGCCCGATGATGTGCCAACAAACCAACCTTGCTGTGCAAGACGGTTGCACATTTCGTGTGCGTTCTCAATTGACGTAGGTATTCGGTAATCAATCACAGCCTCATCAAGAATTTCCGGTACAATGTCATCCGGATCTCCGAGCGGTTTTAACCCTTCAATTCCGGGGAACCTCTCTGGCGCAATGGAACATACCTGTACATCAGGGTTGTAGTCTTTGAGCCGTCTTCCTACGCCTGTAATAGTACCGCCTGTCCCTACACCTGCAACAAAATGCGTTAGTTTTCCATCTGTCTGCTCCCATATCTCCACACCTGTTGTATCATAATGAGCACGCCAGTTATTTTCATTTTCGTATTGGGACTTGAAAAAATACTTATCCGGTTGTGCTTCATATCTTCGGTCAACCTCTCGCAACGCTTCATCATAGCCAAGGATTGCATCGGTATAGATAATCTTTGCCCCGTGTGAACTGATACGTTTTTTGCGTTCTTCGGTGGCATTGTCCGGAATCACGAGTTCAACTTTATATCCGAGTGCTGCACCGATCATTGCGTAAGCGATCCCCGCATTGCCCGAAGTGGAATCTAATATAACTTTTTCCCGTGTGAGTTCTCCTGAAGCAATCGCCTCAGTTAGCATTCGTAGAACGGGTCGGTCTTTGATAGAGCCGCCGGGGTTATAGGTCTCTACTTTTGCATAGATTTGGACATTCGGCAGTTCATTAACAAAAATATCAATTTTAGCGAGGGGGGTTTGTCCAATCAGTTGGAGTAGCGGAAAGTCTGATAAATCCACTGTTGAATCAGTTCGGTTGCTCATGTAGCGTTATGTACCCTACCTTTTCTTTTATTTTATAGTAAATCCACAATTACCTGGACATTGGCGAGGTTAGGAAACCTCACCAGCGAGAGCATGTCGGGATTGTTGTCAATTGAAATGTGAACATATATTCGGATTTTACTATAATTCGCTATCAGCAAGTTGCTCACATATTAACTTTTTGATGTGCGCCTTCGCGGCATCTCCTGTTAATTCTCCATCAAGGATAGGTTTAACTTCGAATTCCGCGAGTCTCACTGTTGGATTAAGTCCGTGTTGTGGCGGCAACCAATCTCGGAACGTATCAAAAAAAGCACGTTGCGCTGCACGACCATTTATGTAAGGAAAATCTGCGGTAGCGCGGCGAAAACGATCAGGCCCTTTTGCCAGTGCTTCAGTCCGATATTGCTGGCAAAACTTTAGGTATTTCTCCGGTGCGTAAGCAAGCGGGACATCCTTCGGATAAAACCAAAATGTCTGTTCTCGGAACTGGGTGAAGTGCTGCAGCTCATCAAATTCAAAGATAAAGTGATAGGGTTCTGGAAAATAGGCATCCGGTGTAAGGAATCCATCTGCTTTTGCTGATGTTCCCTCCCAGTCCCCTCTCAATTCATCATAAAGTTCCATCAAAATATCGTAATAATCGCCAAAATGCTCACGACTCGGTTTATTACAAAGCCAATCAAACTGCGCGCGTTTTTCTGCTTTAACTCCTAAAGCCTCTTCCACAAGTGCGATAATACCGACTTCTAATCGCATACTCTGTTTATACAGATTCGGTGTCTAAATCTTTCAAGGCACGCTCGGCTAAAGGTGTTGTTAAACTTGCAAGGTAATCTCTGTCACGTTGTAGTGCCTCTAATTTGTTATCGCCGTGTACAAATTCTACCTGAATGTAGCCATCATAACCGGCACCGCTGAGCGTCTCAACAACCCTGCTATAGTCAACAACCCCATCCGCGATAGCACATGCTTTTCCGTTTTCATCAAAGTTTTGCGCATGCACGTTCACAACATGAGGCGCGAGTTTTTGTGCAGCGGCATGAGGTTCATCCGCATCAAACCGGGCAAGCGGCTGATAGTAAGTTTTCAGAGAGGGTTGATTCGTAGTCTCAATTATCTCTAAGATACTATCAACAGTGTCTGTAAGATGGTTATTGTGCATCTCCATGCCCAATTTAATACTTCGGAAATTCGCCCATTGCGCTAAAGTGACCAACCGAAAAAGGATAAGTTGTTTATCTGCAGGAGCAATGGATTTTGACGGCCCACCTCCTGACCAGATTCTAATCAGGTCAGTGCCGAGTTCGTGCGCAATTTTAAACGCTTCCTCTAAATGCTTTTGGTGGAAAGTCATCAAAGGATCAACGTAGGACCCAAAAGCAGAAATCTCCAGCCTTTTTTGTTGTGCTAAATCCCGAATGTTTTTGAGATATGTTTTATCGTATTCCTCTGGCATGTGCGGCGGTTTTCCCCAAACTTCAACACCATCAAAGCCGTAATCTGCTGCAATTTCAATAACCTCTTCCAACGGTTTATCTTGAAAAGCGATGGAGCATAAACCTAATTTCATTGTTTTATCCCCAATTATGTATTTTTATATAGATAGGATACCATACTTAAAGCGAGATTGCAAGGAAAGTTTGTTGTCATTGTCCGATCTTTTCTTATTAGAGAGATTTTCTATCGTTATTGATTGTGAGTGGCAGGCAATTTCTACAACGCGTCAATCCTTTCCTGCAAAAATTTTACACAGAAAGGCACCTGCTCTTCAGAAAGCCCATGCAGAACTACCGCCCCCTCATAGCCACACCTCTTTAGTAAACCGAGATATTGATCATAATCCAGCATTCCTGTGCCAGCAGCAAGATGCCCCGCTTGCCCATCCCTATCCAAATCCTTCGCGTGTGCAAGTGCGATATCTTCGCCAAGCAACGCAAACGCCTCGTCAAGCATTTCGCGCATCTTTGGCAACTCACCTTTGTGGAAGATATTCGCTCCATCCATACAAACTTTCAGGTAAGGAGACTGCATCTCATCAAGCAGGGAACGCGCTTTCTGTGCTGAGTCAACCACGTTTGAGACTTCCGGTTCAAACGCCAACGTCACCTTGTATTCCTGCGCAATTATCAACGCCTTTTCCATAGATTCAACGAGGTCTTTCCATGCAGACGCGGTGTTGTTGTCAGGATGAGCACGCCACATATTATGTGGATCGCGAGAACCGGTGCAAAGTGTAATGACAGATGTACCAAGTGCCTCACACTGCTCTGCAACGTAGCGTAACATACTTAATCCCGCGTGGCGTTTCTCCACGTCAGGGTCAATCATGTTGTAAGTGCCAGAAAGAGCTGAAACTTTAATCTGCCGAGCATCCAACTCCTTCCGAATTTTGGCAGGCGGTGGGTTACTTGCAGAAACATGAAATTGTAAGTGGTGAATACCGTGCGTTGCTACAACATTGAGGGTTTTTTCCAGCGTTTCCCGTCGAATTGTTCCTTCCATGAGTCCTATTTGCATCAATCGCTCCTATAAAGTAAAAGAGAATTCTCAAATAACAATTGGTAATAAGTCTATCCTGAAAAGGTATATATAGTTGGAATTCATAATATCCTTACTTGACAATGTAGTGTTTCAATGATAGCATATTGTCCGTTGCGAAACAAATTTTATCGGCATGAATGTATGCCACAGAAAAAACAGGAAAGGAAAAATTATGGCAAGAGTACCAATTGGTTTAGAATTATTTTCTGTCCGCAATGAGTTAGCAGAAGATGCCCGCGGCACAATAAAGGCAGTCGCAGAAATGGGATACGAAGGTGTAGAATTCGCAGGTCCACCCCAACATTCCGCGGAAGAGTTGAAAGGTTACCTTGATGAATTCGGGTTAGTCTGTTGTGGATGGCATACACCGTTTAACCTTGTTCAAGAGAACACCCTCGCTGACACGATTGAATTCAACAAAGTACTTGAAAATCGTTATATTATTGTTCCGGGTATTCCTGGGGAACTGCGTCAATCGCGAGCAGATTGGTTGAAGTTAGCAGATTTCTTCAATGAACTCGCTGACAAACTGGAACCGCACGGCATGGTAACAGGTTATCATAACCATCACGTTGAATTCTCACCCATGGATGGCGAAATTCAGTGGGATACTTTTTTCGGTAACACAAACGATGGGGTTGTGATGCAACTGGATATGGGGAATGCTCTCAACGGAGGTGCCGATCTTGTTGCCATTTTGGAGAAATATCCGGGTCGCGCTGGTACGGTGCATCTCAAACCGTATACGCTATCAGAGAATGAAGAAGATGGACATGCTGGTTTTCGCCCTATTATTGGTGAAGACAGCGTGCCGTGGCAAGAGATTTTCCGTGTCTGTGAAACAACAGGCGGCACACAATGGTATATCGTTGAATATGAAAGTGATGCATTCCCACCTTTAGAGGCAGTGGAACGTTGCCTAAAAGCATTAAAAGAGATGGGCAAGTAATTCTTGTGAATTTGACAGGACTTATACCAAATTAACGGAATTTATCTTTTTCTGACGGTAGATGCGGTTTCCTTACCGCATCTACCGTTCTGGGTGCATAGCAGGCAATATAAAAAAGCGCAAGAAAACCGAAAACTAAATGATGCTGCTCATTGCATGATGATCTTTACATAAAAATCGGAAATATGATATAATTGTTCCCAAAATATAAAATGTAATCAGGAGATATATATGAGCAGCAGTCCAGCTTATAACCTGTTCGCCGAAACATTAGAAAAACAGGGAATTCAGATAGAGACAATTAAAGCACACCTCAAACAGCAACATATTGAAACACCTTCATGGGGTTATGGGAATTCTGGAACCCGATTCGGCGTGTTTGAACAGCCCGGTGCAGCAAGAAATGCTGCTGAACGTTTAGAAGATGCAGCCGCTGTACACAGATTCACTGGTGTCGCGCCTACCGTAGCACTTCACATTCCATGGGATAAAACCGATGACTGGGAGGCATTGAAACAGTATGCTACAGATGTTGGTATTGGGATCGGCGCGATTAACCCGAACGTTTTTCAAGACCAAGTCTATAAACTCGGTAGCGTCTGTAATCCGGAGGCAGAGGTCCGGCATCTTGCAATTGATCACATGTTAGAATGTGTTGAGATAATGGAGAAAACAGGTTCAGATTTACTCAGTTTGTGGTTTGCCGATGGGACTAACTTTCCCGGTCAAGCCAATTTCAGAAAACGTAAGCAGTGGATGACAGAAGCGTTAGGTGAAGTTTACGATGCACTTCCCGATGCTACCCGTATGCTGATTGAATATAAGTTCTTTGAGCCAGCATTCTATCATACCGATTTAGCGGATTGGGGTACCGCTTACATGATGGCAACGAAACTGGGACCGAAAGCGCAAGTCCTTGTTGACCTCGGACATCATCCGCAAGGTACAAATATTGAATTCATTGTTGCGTCCCTAATTGATGAAGGTAAACTTGGCGGATTTCACTTCAATTGCCGAAAATATGCGGACGATGACCTGACGGTAGGTTCTATCAATCCACAAGAACTTTTTCTAATCTACACTGAACTTGTCGCTGCAGAACTTGATCCTGAAACGGAAACCGACATTGCCTATATGATTGACCAAAGCCATAATTTGAAACCGAAGGTGGAAGCGAGTATTCAATCAGTATGCAACCTGCAAAAAGCGTATGCAAAGGCACTGTTAGTTGACCGAGATGCTTTGGCAGCAGCGCAAGACACAGCGGATTTGGTTGAAGCAGAGAGTATCCTCCAACGGGCGTCCGAAACAGACGTAAATCCTCTGCTTGAGCAGGTGCGCTTGGAGATGGGACGAGACCCGCATCCATTAACAGCATACCGAAAGAGCGGTTACTACGAGAAGATTAGTAAAACGCGCGTCGGTGGTGAAAGTCAAGGCTGGGCATGAACACAGAACATCTAAAGAAAATTGCTGCAGAAAAAGCCACAGAAGAGGTTCGAGACGGGACGGTTGTCGGATTAGGTACCGGTTCTACCGTCTACTATGCGCTCTTGAAACTCGGAACAATGGTTCGAGATGGACTCAATATCATCGGAATCCCAACCTCCGATGGCACAGAGAAGATCGCCATAGAACAAGGCATTCCCCTCTCAACACTTGCATCACATCCCGTAATAGAATTAACAATTGACGGTGCTGACGAGGTAGATGCACATCTCAACTTGATTAAGGGTGGCGGTGCAGCACTTGTTAGGGAAAAGATTATCGCAAACGCTTCCAAACGAATCTTGATTGTCGTTGATGAAAGCAAGGTTTCTCGTGTGCTTGGCACCTCGTTTGCATTACCGGTGGAAATTGTGCGGTTTGGGTGGGAGGCAACACAACGGGAAGTTAATAACATCTGTGGAAAATCAGATTTACGAGGTGGAATAGAAAACCCGCTAATTACGGATAACGGAAACTATATTTTGGACTGCCACTTTGATGGAATCCCTGAACCCGAAAAGATTGAGTTGCAACTGAATAATGTCCCTGGTGTCGTTGAGAACGGTATTTTTGTGAACCGCGCGGACAAAGTTATCATCGGTACGCCTACCGGCATCCAATACATGGAGTAGCATCAATGGGACGCTATTTAATCTCGTTTACTATCCTATTCACTGCTTTCTTAACACTATCCGTTCCTGTTGCCAGTGAGATATTTACGGACAGTGGGTTGATGGATATCCCGACAGGTGAGGTGCTAAAGCACGGTATATTCGGAGTAGGGGTATATGCCCCTTTCCAAAATACTACATATTTCAAACGGGATCCTGTTGTGTTCCGTATCAATTTCGGGATGTTTGATAGAATTGAGCTTGGCGCATCACACATACTCCCACAGGACAATGATGCCTCGCGTTCCTTCTTAGGACACGTAAAAGCACAACTTTTAAATGAGAGTGGAAAAATACCAAATGTAGCAATCGGTATTGACAATCTCGGAGATAATGTTGAACAAAAGTGGAATACCTATCATGCTAATTCAGCATATCTTGTAATCAGTAAAACTTTTAATCTGCCGCGAATTCATCTTATATCGGGACATATCGGTGTTGGTAATCACCGTTTCGCGTTTGATGAACGTCCTATTGGACTGTTTGCAGGTGTAAGCACAGAAGTGCATCCCGCTTTTGCCAGAGGTGATATAGTGCTCAGTCTGGAATTTGATGGAAAGGGTGCAAATACTGGTCTGCGGTACACTGCCGATAGTGGACTTCAGATCGCTCTCGGTGTTGAGACTTTGAACAAACCTGAAGATATGCGCCATCTCGTCTCAGTTTCGTGGACGAATGCACAGATGCTGGAACAGATTGATGCTGCAAAGCGGCTTGCACGACAAGCAGCAAAACTCGCAAGCCAAGCAAAAACCAAATCAACAAAAAAAGAAGAAACACCAAAAAAGTAGACATATTCCCTAAATAGCAATCTACTACTTTGCCTCAATAGATTCCATCACACTTTGTAACGATTTGAGCAGCTCCACCGAGAAATCCTGCGGCGGTACGAGGATAATCTCAATCCTGCGATTTTTCGCCTTCGCTTCGTCTGTTTCTGCCGTGTCTATTGGCTGGTAGAAGGCGTATCCTGTTCCGGATAAACGTTCTGGATCAATTTTAGCATTTTCCTGCAAGTACTTGACTGCGGAGATTGACCTTTGTGTTGAGAGGTCCCAGTTCCGTAGTGCTGAACCCGCAATTGGGTTGTTGTCCGTGTGTCCTTCAATGCGAATCGCATAATCTGTATAATTTGGGTTTAGCAATACCTCTTCTGCAATTGCGTCCAGGAGTGCTTTTCCCTCTTTACTCAGGGTTGCACTACCCGTTTCGAACAGAATTTTGCCTTTGACATCAAGCGTTAACCGTCCTGCTTCATCCAGCACAGCACCCACTGTGTCTTTAAATCTTTCTTGGATAGCGGCAATTGAACGTTGCGATTGGTCACGAATCCGCTGTAATTCCGATTCAATCTCGGTCAGTTTTGCGCGGAGATTCTCCTTTTCGCGTTCAAGATCGGTTTTGTCTTGCTGGAGTTTATTCCGTTCAGTGGCAACTTTCCGGGCAGCTGCGCTTGCATTTTCCAAAATTTCTTTCGTTTGATTAAGTTCGGTCTGCGTCTCTTTTAGTGTTTTTTCAGTTTCGGCTAACTTCTTTTCCAAACCTGTCTTTGCGATTTCAGTTGTCTGTAATGTCGTCTGAGTAGTAGACAGGTCTGCTTGTGTTTGCTTGAGCTCGTCAGTAGTTGAATTGAGCAAAACCGCCAAAACAATGGCAGCAATAACAGCAGCAACTATAGATATAATTGAAATGATCTCTTTTGTACCCATTTTATTCTCCTTGTAGGTTGAGTATGACATCAAACTTATCGTCTTTTGATGTTTTATTCTTTTTAGTTATACCACATACTGTGCAACGGTGGATGAGGACATAATTACCCTGTTTCATGGTGAACCCCACTGGTTCCATAAGCCCCTTACAAGTCTCAGCGCGATCCCCAGGTTTTACATCTACATGCTGACTCCATAAGCATTCTGGGCAGTGATTGGTATAGCCATCTCCCTCTACAAACACACCGCAATTCCCGCATGTAAAATCTTCAATGTGGCGTTGGAATTTTTTGTTCATTGATCAGCATTTACAGCCTTTTCTTGACTGAGTCGGTCTAATGTCCGTTTTAGACTTGGAGAAACAGAAGCAGCGCGTTGCAGATCCCAATGGTCCTGCACAAATTCACTCAAAAGTATGTTATATTCAATTCCAACCGTTAAGTTTGTTCCTCGTGTCGGTACTAACGCTTCTCGTATTCTTTTCTTTTGGCTTCTTCGTGCTAAAGATACAAGAAATTCTTTAGGATTCAATATATTGTCTGTTGGCGACGGAATTCGATGCGAAGGTATAGATAGGAACTTAGAAAAACCTACTCTATCTGCCATCACCCAAGATTCAACTTCCATGACTGCCACGCGAAACAAGAATCTGGGATTGAGAGGAGCTTTAATCCATGAGTAAATGAGTCCTGGCGGGCAATCTTGAGGCGAATCTAAATCTGTTAAGAGAAATACGTCTATAGCGTTTGCGGCTCTGTTGAGTTCAGGTGCTTTTTGTCTCAACAAAACATTTCCTTTACCTCGAATTGTATATCGGATTTCAATGTCAAATTCGCTAAGAATTTGTGTTGAAATTGCTTCACTGAGTTCATCCTCAACTGCAAGAATTACATCGGTTATGCTCATTCTGATAGAACCAATCCTCCAATATGTTTGGGGCGGGTTTGCGAGAGGACGACTTCACCCACAGTGAACCCATTCTCAAGAAGAATGCGAATATCATCTATGTCGGACGATACCTTGACCGTCGTTCCTTCCTTTGTAGGTGTTAGCAAAAGCACTTCACTACCATCAATACCTTGCTCTATAAGTAGCACATCGCTTTGAGTACTAATCAATACCTGAGATCCTTGACTCCTTCGCAGCCGAGAAATAGAAGGAGCAAGTTTAGAGATAATACCTATATTTAAAGAAAGTTCGGGTTCTTCTAACAAAACTATTGAATCACTTTCAAGAAGCGACCACAAAAGTCCGATAAGACGTAGCGTCCCATCCGAAAATTGGTCTTCGCGCTGTCCCTCTTGATTTGCACACCAGTGTGAATAGTGCGCCTGTAAATGTGGGTATCCTGTGTTTTTGTCACGTACAAACTCCAATTTTTCAAACTGCGGAAGTGCGATTTTTAGTGCATGTTCAATCTTTTTGAGGCGCGAGCGACGGGTACTTGGATGTACACTTGCAACCTTTTCAATGAATCCTTGTCCAAACGGATCGTCTTCAATTATTTTGCCCTGAATCACATCAGCAAATCGGATAAATTGCGGCACCAAATGAAGATATGTAACATTTCTAAGGAATTTGCCAATTTCTCGAAACTTTACATTAGTTGCACTCTGTTCAAGAGCAGTTTGCGTGAGGAGCTCTGGATCTTCGTTGTCATCTTTATCCGGTCTTTTAAGGATCAATCTTTTGTTTTTCCAAACCTTTTCATGAGTAAGATAGGCTCGACGGTGCCCGCGAGGTTCTTGACGAAATCCCAGTGCATATTGCCATGTTGTAGATGCGTCTGAGGCATCAGCGATGTGAATTTCAATCGCAACTTCAGGGTCTCCTCGCGCGGCTAAACACCGAATTTTGGAAACACCATCCCGATCTTTAACTGCTTTCTGAAATCCACCACCATCTACTTTGACAATATCTCGGAGGAAACGAAAAATGTCCAGCAGATTCGACTTGCCCGAAGCATTTGGTCCAACGATAAACTGCCGCTCTCTAAGTGGTACATTTATCTGCTGAAAATTTCGCCAATTTTTGGCAATAAGTCGATTGATAATCATAAAGTTTCCTCTACAATAACCTAAGTTGCTATTTATGTAGCACAATCTTCCAGATTGTGTCATAAGGGCGCAAACTGGAAGTTCACGCTACAAAATATTGGCTAATTATCAGCATTTTTCATTAAAGAAAGACGGAGTTTCCACGTCTAAAAACTTATAGGTAGCAACTTGGGTTACGATAGGTATGTCTGCGACCGTGATATGAAAATGATAACATGTTCAGCGGATAGATTCCAACCGAAAATACTTGTAAGTATTTCCTGCAGAATAGTGAGACAATCAGATAATTCGTTTAGCAAATTCTTTACATATCTATAAAAACGTGAGTTCGGAAAAAGATTTAAGGTTTTGGCTCATATTAAGATTTAGTGCGTTTGACAAGTTTTGATATAAACTCAACGGTGACAGATTTGAGGTTAATAACAAATTCACAGATAGCGATATATCCTGAAAGGAACTTTTTATGAACACCGCGAAAGGGACGGAGAAAGTTACGCACCGTTGTCCACACACCTTCAATCGTGTTGATGTGAGTTTCGCAAATCCCATCCGCATCGTCATCTCTTGCCCATTCACCATCACTATGACACACTATCGCATGGGAACGATCAATACCGTTATAGCCACGCCATCCATCTGTCCGGACAATAGCCAGGGGGAGCGTGAACTGATGCACGTGTGCGGAGAGGGTCGCACTATCAGTCCGATGTGCCACACGCAACCGGACGCGCTTGCTTTTGCGCCCTATTGTGCCGACTATAGGGGGACGATCATTCGCATAAGTGCCATGACCTCTCCGTTTATTCCCACGCCGACGCGGGGGATCCTCTGGGTCTTTATGCGGTTCGCCTTTTTCACCCGCATTTTGAAACATCTCATCTGTTTCTATCTCAGTGTCCGGCAAAGCATCCTCCGGTTGCAGCATCTGGGCAGCATCTTGAAGAACCCGCCTTATAGACAGCACCGTTGGAAAACTTATCCCGAGTTCACGTGAGAGTTGTGAGGAAGAAGCACCTTTGCAAAAACCGCGCAAAAGC